>DATBIF010000069.1:0-8130 GCA_036557045.1 Steroidobacteraceae bacterium | reverse complement strand
CGCCCCACTCGCCATCGCGGCCGCGATGCGCGGCAGGGTGTCAAGTGCGTGGGCGACGCGCACCCGTTCACGAGCGGCGCCGAGATCAATGCCGCACTTCCAGTTGAGCCAGTGCGCACAGGAGTGCGTCGCCCCATCCGACCAGCCCTCGCGCCGATCGAACTCGGCGAGAAGCACGAGGAAACGGTACTCACCCGCGTTCAAGTGGCGCCGCGAGGTCACCGATTCGGGAAATCAATCGCGCGCTTGTCAGCGGCGAGCGCCGCTTCGTGCACGGCCTCGCTCAGGGTCGGATGGGCGTGAATCGTGCGCTGCAGGTCCTCGGTGCTCGCCGAGTACTCCATCGCCAGCACCGCTTCGGCGATCAGCTCACCTGCCATCGGGCCGATGATGTGCACGCCGAGGATTTCATCGTCGTCGCTGGCCGAGACGATCTTGGCGAAGCCCGCGGTTTGCTCCATGGCACGCGCGCGGCCGCTCGCCATGAACGGGAAGGTGCCGGTCTTGTAGGTCCGGCCGCTCTGCTTCACCTGCTCCTCGGTCTGTCCAACCCATGCGATCTCGGGCGCCGTGTAGATCACCGAGGGAATGGTCTTGTAGTTCACTTCCGAGAACTTGCCCGCGATCAGATCGGCGACCATCACGCCCTCTTCCTTACCCTTGTGCGCGAGCATCGGCCCGCGCACGACATCGCCGACTGCCCATACGCCCGCGGCGCTCGTGCGGCATTCGTGATCCACCTGGATGAAGCCATGCCGATCGAGCTCGACTCCGCTTCCCGGGCCGAGCAGGTCGGCCGTGTAGGGTCGCCGCCCGATCGCCACGACCAGCTTGTCGACGTCGATCGCCTGCTCGCCCTTGGCGTCCGAAAAGCGCACCGTCACGATGTTGCCCGCGATGGTCGCACCGGAGACCTTCGCGCCGAGGCGAATGTCGAGTCCCAGCTTCCTGAAGTTGCGCAGCGCCTCCTTGGCGAGCTGCTGATCGCAGATGGGCAGGAAGTCCGGCAGCGCTTCGAGCACTACCACCTCGCTCCCGAGCCGCCGCCACACGCTTCCGAGCTCGAGCCCGATGACGCCGGCGCCGATGACGCCGAGACGCTTGGGCACCGAGCTGAACTCGAGCGCACCCCACGAATCGACGATCTGGTCGCCGCTAAAGGGCGCTGTCTTCAGCTCGGTCGGAATGGATCCGGATGCGAGCACTACGTGCTTCGCCTCGAGCTCGCGCTGCGTGCCATCGGCCGCCGTGTACTGAACGCGGCGATTCGCCAGGAGCTTGCCGTGACCTTGCAGGCCCGTGACACCGGCCGATTTGAACAGCGCCGTGATCCCGGAGGTGCTCGCCTTGACGATCGCGGCCTTGCGCTTCTGCATCGTCGCGACGTCCACCGCAAGGTTGCCCACTCGAATGCCGTGGACGGCGAACTCGCTCTGTGCGCGGTGATAGAGCTCGGTCGATTCGAGCAACGCCTTCGAGGGAATGCAGCCTGCGTTGAGGCAGGTACCGCCGAAGGCATAGGTGCCGTCGCGGTTCTTCCACTCGTCGATGCAAGCGACCTTGAGCTTGTTCTGCCCGGCGCGAATCGCCGCGGGGTAGCCCGCGGGGCCGGCGCCGATCACGATCACATCGTAGCCTTCAGCCATGTCACTCCTGTCAGATGCCGACCAGCATGCGTGCCGGGTCTTCGAGACATTCCTTGACGGTCACCAGGAACTGCACGGCCTCACGGCCATCGATGATGCGGTGATCGTAGGTGAGCGCGAGGTACATCATCGGGCGCACGGCCACCTGGCCGTCGACGACCATGGGCCGGTCCTGGATCTTGTGCATGCCGAGGATCGCGCTTTGCGGAGAATTCACGATTGGCGTCGACATCAGGGAGCCGAACACACCGCCGTTGGTGATGCTGAAGGTGCCACCGGTGAGGTCTTCGAGCCTGATCGTGCCTTCGCGTGCCTTCCTGGCGTAGTCGGCGATCGAGGACTCGATCTGCGCGAAGCTCATGAGGTCCGCATCGCGCAGGATCGGCACCATCAGCCCGCGATCGGTCGAGACCGCGACGCCGATGTCGTAATACTCGTGATAAACGATATCGGCGCCTTCCACCGAAGCGTTGACCACCGGAAAGCGCTTGAGCGCCTCGATCGACGCCTTGACGAAGAACGACATGAACCCGAGGCGCACGCCCTGCTCTTTCTCGAATCGGTCCTTGTAACGGGCGCGCAGTTCCTGCACCGCCTTGAGGTCCACCTCGTTGAAGGATGTGAGCAGGGCCTGCGTCGACTGGGCCTGCACCATGCGCTCGGCAATCCGTGCGCGCAGGCGAGTCATCGGCACGCGTCTCTCACCGCGCCCTGACGAGGCCGGGGCGCGCGTGGACACCGGTGCGGGCTGACGCATCTCAGGCGCGGGCTTGGCGCCGAGATAGTTCACGACGTCGGACTTGGTGATGCGGCCGTCCTTGCCCGAGCCTGCGATCTGGGCCGGATTGAGCCGGTTCTCCTCGACCATGCGCCGCACCGAGGGACTGAGCTTGGACGCCGAGCCGTCGTCTCTTGCATGGGCGACTTCCGCCGTCCGCGTCGCAGCCCCGGCTGGCTCTGCACTTGCCCTCGCGACTTCGGGCTTGGGCGCGGGAGCATCGGATCTGGCCGCGGGAGTTTCCGCCTTCGCCGCCGGCGTCTTCGCGCCTGCGACCGCGCCCTCTTCGAGGATCGCGAGCACCTGCCCGCTCGTCACCGTGGCGCCATTGTCAGCCTTCAGTTCCTTGATCACCCCTGCGGTAGGCGCGGGAACCTCGAGGACGACCTTGTCCGTCTCGAGGTCGACGAGGTTTTCGTCCCGCTGCACAGTGTCACCCGGCTTCTTGTGCCAGGCGACCAGCGTGGCGTCCGCCACCGATTCCGGGAGTTGTGGAACTCGCACTTCGATGGTCATGAGCTCTTCCTGATCGCGATGCTCTTGAGGCGGGCCGTTTCCCGGCCGGTGTCTTCGGTCGCCGTCGCGCGCAAGGCCGCCTCGACGAGCGCGTGCTGCTGCTCCTCATGCACCTGGTGCATGCCGGTCGCGGGCGCCGCGGCTGGCGCACGCCCCGCGTAGAGCAGCACCTGCCGCGGATTGAGCGGACCCTGCAGGCGGTGGCGGATCTGATACCACGCACCCTGGTTCTGCGGCTCCTCCTGGCACCAGACGATCTCAAGCGCATTCGGGTAGCGCTGCATGATCGCGGCGTACTCGTCGGCCGGGAACGGATAGAGCTGCTCGATGCGGACCAGCGGGATATCGCGCAGCTCGAGCCGGCGCCGTTCTTCGAGCAGGTCGAAATATACTTTGCCGCTGCAGAAAACGACGCGCTGCACCTGGGCAGCGTTGCGCTCCACGGCATCGTCGATGATGTTGAGGAAGCGTCCGTTGGTGAGCTCCTCGAGCGCTGACACGGACTGCTTGTGGCGCAACAGGCTCTTCGGAGTCATCACGATGAGCGGCTTGCGCAAGGAGCGCACCATCTGCCGGCGCAACATGTGGAACATCTGCGACGGCGTCGACGGCACGCACACCTGCATGTTGTTCTCGGCGCACAGCTGCAGGAAGCGCTCGAGGCGCGCCGAGGAATGTTCCGGGCCCTGCCCTTCGTAGCCGTGCGGCAGGAACAGCGCGAGGCCGCAGAGCCGACCCCATTTCGCCTCGCCCGAGCTGATGAACTGGTCGATGATCACCTGTGCGCCGTTGGCGAAATCGCCGAACTGTCCTTCCCACACGTCGAGCGTGGTCGGATCGGTGGTCGAGTACCCGTACTCGAATCCCATGACCGCCTCTTCGGAGAGCACGGAGTCGATCGCGGCGAAGCGTGTCCCGTGCTCGCCGATCTTCTCGAGCGGTATGCACGTGTCACCCGTGCGCTGATCGTGCAGCACCGCATGACGATGGAAGAACGTGCCGCGCGCGCTGTCCTGGCCGACGAGCCGTACGGGAACGCCTTCGTTGAGCAGCGTGGCGTAGGCGAGGGTCTCGGCGCAGCCCCAGTCGAGAGGCAAATCGCCCGCGAGCATCTTTTCGCGGTTGGAGATCACCTGCGCCACGCGCGGGTGCAGGGTGAAGCCATCCGGCAGCGTCGTCAGTTTCTTGCCGAGGCTGCGCAATGTCGCAAGGTCGACCGCGGTGCGCACGCTCTCGTGCCAGTCGCTGTCGAGATAGCGCGTCCAGTCGACGGTGTACTTGTTGCCGATGAGGCCGAGCGCAGCGCGCGCCTGCGGCTTGCCTGCGTCGAGCCCGCGCCGGTACTGCTCGACGATGTCCGCCACCTGTTCCTCGCTGAGGAGCCCCTCAGCGATGAGCCGGTCCGCGTAGAGCTTGCGGGTCGAGGGGTGCTTGCGGATCGCCTGGTACATCGTCGGCTGAGTGGCCGCGGGCTCGTCGGCTTCGTTGTGGCCGTGGCGCCGGTAACACACGAGATCGATCACGATGTCCTTGTGAAAGCGCATGCGGTACTCGAAAGCGAGCCGCGTGACGAACACCACCGCTTCCGGATCGTCCGCGTTCACGTGGAAGATCGGCGCCTCGATCATCTTCGCGACATCGCTCGGATAGTGCGTCGAGCGGCAGTCGCGCGGATCGCTGGTGGTGAAGCCGATCTGGTTGTTGATGATGATGTGAACGGTGCCGCCGGTATAGAAGCCGCGTGCCTGCGAAAGCTGCAGCGTTTCCATCACCACGCCCTGCCCGGCGAAGGCCGCATCGCCATGCATCAGCACCGGCAGGATCTTGTCGCCGTCGCCATCGCCGCGCCGCTCCTGGCGCGCGCGCACCGAGCCTTCCACCACCGGGTTCACGACTTCGAGATGCGAAGGATTGAAGGCGAGCGCCACGTGCACGTTGCCGCGGGGCGTCTTGAGATCCGCCGAGAACCCCTTGTGATACTTGACGTCGCCCGAGCCCCTGCCCGGGTCGCTCTCCTGTTGGCCTTCGAACTCGGAGAACAGGATCGTGGGCGACTTGCCGAGCACGTTGACGAGCACGTTGAGCCGGCCGCGATGCGCCATGCCCAGCACCGATTCTTCGACCCCCGCGAGACCGCCCTGCTGAATCAGGTCATCGAGCAGCGGGATCAGGCTGTCGCCGCCCTCGAGTGAAAAGCGCTTCTGCCCGACATACTTCGTGTGCAGGTAGCGCTCGAGCCCTTCCGCGGCCGTGAGCTGCCAGAGGATGTTGCGCTTCTCCTCGGGCGTGAAGCGGTTGAGGACGCGCCCGTCCTGGAACCGATCCTGCAGCCACAGGCGCTCCTCGGAATCGGACACGTGCGCAAATTCCGCGCCGATGGTGTCGCAATAGATATGGCGCAGCTGCGCGAGGATGTCCCGCAGCTTCATGAAGCGCGGGATCGCGGCGGTACGGTTGCCGGTAAAGAACTGAGAGTCGAGATCGGCCTCGGACAAGCCGAAATATTCGAGCTCGAGCACGCGCGGCACCTGGCGTTCCGCCAGTCCGAGCGGATCGAGTTGCGCGATCAGGTGGCCCCGGTTCGCGTAAACCTGGATGAGGCGCGAAACCGCGCCTTGCTTCGCGCTCGCTTCCTGGCTGTCGGCAGCGGTGATCCGCATTTCCCTGGCGCGTTCCCGCAATTCCGCGACGATCGGACCGTGCGCCGTTTCTCCCTCGGCACCTGCGCTCAGGCGTGCGAAGTAGTCGCGCCACTCCGGCGCGACCGAGTCCGGATCGCGAAGAAAGCTCTCGTACAACGCCTCGAGCAGCGTGGCGTTGCCGCCGTAGAGCGGAGTGCTCGCAGTCTGCTCGCGCAGGGACTCTGTCATTGCTTGAAAATCAACGGCCTGGGATGACTTCAGGGCGCGGTAGTGTAGCCGAACGGGCCGCGCTTGAAAAAGGCGCCGGCGCGCGCCCTTGCGAGACGAATTGGAGTTGTGCGGCCGAAAAGCAAGGCCGCCAGGAGGTGGATGGAGGTCAGGTGAACGAGGCGAACATCATCAGTTCGTAGAGCACCAGGATCACGTAGACCACGAGCGTCGCATACAACGCCTGCACCACCTTGATGCCGCCGAACAGGCGCAGGCGCGACAAGGCGACGAGCAGCACCACGCCGGCACCCGTGAGGGCCATCTTCACGCCGGTAAAGAGCGCGACGTTGTGATAGACGAGCGCCGCCATGAACGGATTCACTTCTTCGGCGCCGAGCAGCAGCAGTCTCAAGGTGAGGAAGGCGTCGGCGCACGACAGCAGCAGGATGCAGATCGCAATCGCGAGCAGGTGTGACTCGTGCCAGTCGACCACCGGGAGGTGATGATCCATCATGCGCCGCGTGTTACGACGGCGTGGCAGAATGCCGCCATAGATGACGGACCAGAACGTGAGCCGGCGGCGGTCGGACCCTCGACGGCGGTCGTCAAGGACTCCTGGGCTCACCAGCCGCTTGCCGAGGAGCTGTCTTAAGACAAGTGCGGAAGCCGATGAGCCCCCCACGGCTCCCGGCCTGTTCGTGTTCATTGTCGTGTCGACCCGAATCCCGCTGTGCTCGCCCTGGAGCAATGCAAGCTTGGGACCATCGCTTGCGGCGGCCCGGCGATCAAGGGCTTGTGATATGAGGCCCCATGCGCCACGTTTGAGACTGTAAATTCCGCCGACGAAAGACTGCGCACGATCCGGATGGAACGCCGGGGGCGGCTCTCATACCGTACGCGCCATGAACACAGTTTCTGCACAAATCGACAGCGCCGATGCGCTCTGGCGTGCCTGCCTGGCGAGGGATACATCCTGCGACGGCCAGTTCGTTTTTGCCGTGCGCACGACCGGCATCTATTGCCGTCCGTCGTGCCCGGCCCGCAAGCCGAACCGGCAGAACGTGTCGTTCTACGCCGCGCCCGAGCTCGCGCGCCAGGCGGGATTTCGCGCCTGCAAGCGCTGTCAGCCGGATCGCAGCCAGCTGCGCAACCCGCTCGCCGAACGCGTGCTCAGCATCTGTCACTACATTCGCAGCGCGCACGATGAGCCGTTGACGCTCGCGCGTCTCGGCAAGCGCTTCTCTTTCTCACCGGCGCACCTGCAACGCGTATTCAAGCAGTACGTCGGCATTTCACCCCTCGCCTATGCGGAGGCCGTACGAATGGACCAGCTCAAGCTTGCTCTGCAGAACGGCGCGTCGGTCACCGACGCGATCTACGCCTCCGGCTTCAGTTCCTCGAGCCGCGTCTACGAGCGCGCCGCGCGCGCCATCGGGATGACTCCGCGCCGTTACAAGGAGCGCGGCAGCGGCGAACAGATCCGCTTCTCGATCGTGCCGAGCGCACTCGGACGCCTGCTGGTCGCCTCCACGGCGAAGGGCATCTGCGCGGTCCAGCTCGGGGACGAGGACGAGTCGCTCGAGAAGCTGCTGCGCGAAGAGTTCAGCGGCGCCTCGATCGAGCGCAGCGATCGCGAACACGCCGATTGGGTGCGCGGCGTCGTGGCGCTCGCCGAAGGGCGCGCTCCGCACGTCAGCCTGCCGCTCGACGTTCGCGGCAGCGCGTTTCAGCAGCAGGTGTGGCGCGCGTTACGGAAGATTCCCCCCGGCCGCACCCGCAGCTATGCCGACGTGGCGCGCAGCATCGGCCGCCCGCAAGCGGTGCGCGCGGTGGCGGGCGCCTGCGGTGCGAACCCGACGGCACTGGTCGTGCCCTGCCATCGCGTCGTGCAGAGCGACGGCGGCCTCGGCGGATATCACTGGGGTGTAGAGCGCAAGCGGCGCGTCCTGGATGCGGAGCGCAAGGCGCACGGCAAAGCAGCACGCGATACAGACAAGATCGACTCACCGAGCCTGGCGGCGCACTCCGACTGAGTGCGACTCAGCTGCGCACGCCGCTCGCGCTCAGGATCGCTGGGATGTGATCCTCCCAGCCGAGCCCCATGACGGGCACACCCGCGCACAGCGGGCGTACGTCGCGGATGACGCGCGCCGCAATTTCGACGCCGTTGTCGACTTCGCGGCCTGTGTCAGCCGCATGGTGCATCTGCTGAATCAAACTGTCGGGAACGCGGATGCCCGGCACCTTGTCGTTGAGCCAGTGCGCCATCTTCGCGGACTTGAGCGGGATGATCCCGGCGAGAATCGCCACGCCATCAGGCTTCAGGGCGTCGAGGAAG
>DATBIF010000068.1:0-3085 GCA_036557045.1 Steroidobacteraceae bacterium | reverse complement strand
TTTTGTCAAGGTGCGCCTCTAATTACGGAGCGCTTGCCGACGAATCTAGCGCGAACGCGCGGGAATGGCGAACCGGCGGATCGCTAACGTTTTTTCGATCGCCGCTACACAGTTCGCCGCTGTCTCGTTGCTGTAGTCAGTGATTCAGTACGGAATCCTATTCAACATTCTGAACCTGCTCGCGCATCTGCTCGATCGTGACCTTCATATCGACAGCGGCGCGCGTGGTTTCCGCATCCTGGGACTTCGATGACAGCGTGTTCGCTTCGCGGTTGAGTTCCCGCATCAGGAAGTCGAGCCGCCGGCCCGCGGGCTCCGCGCCATCGAGTGCCTTGCGCACCTCGGTGATGTGACTGCGCAGGCGGTCGAGCTCCTCATCGACGTCCATTTTCTGCGCGATGATCGCGAGCTCCTGCTCGAGCCGCTCCGCATCGGGCTCGACCCCTAGCTGCGCGATGCGCTCCGTCAACCGGGCGCGAATGCGCGCGCGCACTTCCGGCAAGCGTGTCGTCACGGCCGCCACCAGCTTCAGCAGCGCATCGCAGCGTTGCAGCAGCATTTCGCGGATGCGTTCGCCTTCACGCGCGCGCGCTTCGGTGAGCGAGTTGAGTGCTTCAGCGAGCGCGCCTTGCGCCGCGGCCACGAGCGGCCTCACGTCGCGCCCCTGATCCTGAACGACGCCGGGCCAGCGCAGCAGATCGAGCGGATCGATCGGTGTGGTGACGCCGACCAGGCTGGCGAGCTCGCGAGCCCGCGCGATGAGCTTTTCCGCCAGCGCGCGATTGATCTCGATCTGGCCGATGGTCTCGGCGGAGGCGCGCAAATTCAACGTGCAATCGACCTTTCCACGCCGCACGACGGCGGCGATCATCTGGCGGAAGTCGGCCTCCGCCGCGCGCAACTCTTCGGGAAGCCGGCAGCTCAACTCGAGGTAGCGATGGTTGACGGTGCGCAACTCCCAGGTGAGCGTGCCCCAGGAGCCCGACTGCTCGCGCCGGGCAAAGCCCGTCATGCTGCGGATCATATTGATTTGATGCTATAAAGCCGCGCCAAAGTCTAGCAGACCGGGGTGTGCGTTGCGGGTCGAGTACGCGGAGCTGAGTCTCGTCGGCCATCGCGAAGACAATCAGGATCGCGTCTCGGTCGCCGTAGGTGAGCATGCAGCATTCCTGCTCGTGGTCGACGGCATGGGCGGACACGCCGAGGGCGCGCGCGCCGCGGAGACCGCGCTCAAGTCGATGCTCGAGAGCTTCTGGCACACACCGCATCCGATCTTCGATCCCCTGGGTTTCCTGCATCTCACGGTGGGCAAGGCTCACGAGGATGTCGCCGCGCTCGGCACGACGCTCGCCATGGACGCGCGGCCGCGCGCGACTTGTGCCGTGTGCCTCGTGCAGCAGGGCGCCTCCTACTGGGCGCACGTGGGCGACAGCCGCGTGTACCAGATCCGCGATGGCCAGGTTCGCGATCGCACGCGCGATCACAGCCACGTCGAGCAGCTCCTGCGCGACGGCGTCATCACCGAAGCGGAAGTCGTCGGACATCCGATGCGCAATTTCGTAGAGTGCTGCCTCGGCGGCGACTCGGCACTTCCCGACATGACGATCAGCCGTCGCAAGCCGCTCGCGCTCGAGGACGTGCTGCTCCTCTGCACCGACGGCGTCTGGGCGAATCTCAAGGACTCCGACATCGGCGGCTTTTACACGCAGCAGAATGGCGATCTGCGCGCTTCGCTCCAGGCTCTCGGCGAGCGAGCCGTGCAGGCTTCCGCGCCGTACAGCGACAACACCACCGCGGCCGCGCTGCGCTGGCTGGGTCAGTAGTCATGCGTCCGAGCGGCCGCGCACCAGACCAACTGCGCCCGGTGCGCATCACTCGCAAGTTCACGCGCCACGCGGAAGGCTCGGTGCTCATCGAATGCGGCGATACGCGTGTGCTGTGCACGGCCAGCGTCGAGGAATCAGTCCCTCCGTTCCTGCGCGGCCAGGCCCAGGGCTGGATCACGGCGGAGTACGGCATGTTGCCGCGCTCCACGCACACGCGCACCGCGCGTGAAGCATCCAAGGGCAGGCAGACCGGACGCACGCAGGAGATCCAGCGACTGATCGGCCGCTCGCTGCGAGCCGTTGCGGATCTGCGCGCACTGGGCGAGCGCACGGTCACGATCGATTGCGACGTGCTGCAGGCCGACGGCGGCACGCGCACTGCCGCGATCACCGGCGGCTATGTCGCGCTCGCAGATGCCATCGAAACGCTGATGAGGCGCCGCGTGCTCACCGCGACCCCGCTGCATGGCCAGGTGGCGGCAGTCTCGGTGGGAATCTGCGCCGGCGTGCCGGTGCTCGACCTCGACTACGCCGAAGACTCGGAAGCCGAGACCGACATGAATGTCGTCATGAACAACGGTGGCGCGTTCATCGAGTTGCAGGGCACGGCCGAGGGCCACGCGTTTCGGCGCAACGAGCTCGACGCGCTGCTCAACCTGGCGGCGCAAGGCATCGGCCAGTTGCTCGCGCATCAGCTCCAGGCACTCACCGGCTGAGCAACGTGCCGATGCGCGTGGTACTCGCGACCGGCAATCCCGGAAAGCTGCGCGAGCTACAGGCGTTGCTCACGGGCCGTGACATCGACCTCGTTACGCAGGCAGAGCTTGGTATCAGCCCGGCCGCCGAGACCGGCCTCACCTTTGTCGAAAACGCGACTCTCAAGGCGCGGCACGCGGCTGCGAGTTCCGGGTTGCCCGCGATTGCCGACGATTCCGGCCTCGAGGTCGATGCGCTGGGCGGGCGGCCAGGCGTGCATTCGGCTCGCTATGCGGATGCTGGGGGCGATAGCGCGAACAACATCCGGCTGTTGGCCGAACTCGTGGGCATTCCGGCAGCCCAACGCACGGCTCGGTTCCGTTGCGTGCTGGTGCTGCTGCGCTCGGCGGACGATGCCGCGCCCCTCATCTGTGATGGCGTCTGGGAGGGGCGGATCGCCGCGGCAGCAGCGGGCGACAACGGTTTCGGTTACGACCCGCTGTTCCTGGTTGGCGATCTCGGCCTGACTGCGGCGCAGCTGTCTCAAGAGCTCAAGAACCAGT
>DATBIF010000067.1:0-3419 GCA_036557045.1 Steroidobacteraceae bacterium | reverse complement strand
GATCCCGATACGCGCAAGCCGACATACACGCCGCCGCCCGGAGCGTGCGACGCGCACTGTCACATCTTCGGCCCCGGGGACAAATACCCCTACGCGCCGGATCGCACCTACACACCGCCGGATGCGCCGCTGGAGAAATTTCGCGAGCTGCAGAAGATCCTCGGGCTGTCGCGCGCGGTGCTGGTCAACGCCAGCTGCCACGGTCGTGACAACACCGTGATCCTCGATGCGATCGCACAGAGTGGCGGGCGTTATCGCGGTGTCGCCAACGCCGACGACTCCTTCACCGAGCGCGACTTCGAGCGGCTGCACGCGGGGGGTTGCCGCGGCGTGCGCTTCAATTTCGTCAAGCACCTGGGAGGCGTCCCCGACATGGATGAATTCCGGCGCGTGATCGCGCGCGTGCAACCGCTCGGTTGGCACGTGGTCTTGCACTTCGATGCCTCGGACCTGGTGGAATTCGACTCGATGCTGCGCCGCCTCCCGGTGCCCTTCATCGTCGATCACATGGGGCGCGTCCCCACCAGGGATGGCCTGCAGCAGGAACCGTTTCAGCGGCTGCTGGCGCTGGCGCGCACCAATGACGACTGCTGGGTGAAGATCTGCGGTGCGGAACGGATCTCGAGCGCGGGTCCGCCGTTCACGGATGCGGTGCCGTTCGCGCAGGAACTGATCCGCGCTGCGCCGGATCGGATCCTGTGGGGCACGGATTGGCCGCACCCGAATATTTCGCGCGCCATGCCGAACGACGGCGATCTCGTCGACCTGATCCCGTTGTTCGCTGCGGATGCGGCCATGCGGAAGCGCTTCCTCGTGGACAACCCGCAGCGCCTGTACGGTTTCGAGGCCTGAGAAGCCAGCGAAGGATCCCATGACCAAAGCACCGCCCCCCGGCCGGCCGGAACAGTTCGACGACATTCCCGGCACGACGCTCTTCGACATGCAGCGCTCGCGCCAGGGCTATCACCTCAACATGTTCTGTATGTCGCTGATGAAGCCGGAGAACCGTACCGAGTTCAAGGCGAACGAGGCGGCGTACCTCATGAAGTTTCCGATGACACAGGAGCAGCGCGAAGCGGTGCTCACGCGCGACTGGAACCGCATGATCGAGCTCGGCGGCAACATCTATTTTCTCTCCAAGCTTTTCTCCACCGACGGCCTGTCGTTCCAGCACGTGGCCGCGCTCATGACGGGCTCGACGCAGGACCAGTACGCACAGCTGATGCTGGCGGGCGGCCGCTCGATCGAAGGCAACCGCAGCAAGTCTGGACGCGAGCCGGCAAGCGGCCAGGCGAAACGCAAGGTCGCAGCGCGCAGCGCGAAACGACGGCCGGGTGGCCGCAACTCGGAGCGCAAGCGCCGTGGCTAGGATCGTCGCCAGCGTCAACGTCTCGCACGTGCCCGCCATCGGTGCAGCGATCGACCTCGGCAAGACGCAGCAGCCCTACTGGGCGCCGGTCTTCAAGGGGTTCGACTTCTCCAAGAAGTGGATCGCGGATCTCAAGCCCGACGTGATCATCCTGGTGTACAACGATCACGCGTCGGCGTTCTCGCTCGAGATCATTCCGACTTTCGCGCTCGGTTGCGCAGCGCAGTTTCCGCCGGCCGATGAGGGCTGGGGCCCGCGCCCGGTGCCGACGGTGATCGGACACCCGGAGCTCGCGAGCCACATCGCGCAGTCGGTGATCCTCGATGAGTTCGATCTCACCATCGTCAACAAGATGGACGTGGATCACGGCTGCACGGTGCCTCTCTCGCTGATGTTCGGGCAGCCGCAGGCATGGCCGTGTCGCATCATCCCGCTGCCCGTCAACGTGGTGCAGTATCCGCCGCCGACGGGCAATCGTTGCTTCCAGCTCGGCAAGGCGATCCGCAAGGCCGTGGAGTCCTATCCCGAGGATCTCAGGATCGTGATCTTCGGCACCGGCGGCATGTCGCACCAGCTGCAGGGGCCGCGCGCCGGCCTCATCAACCGCGAGTTCGACACGCACTTCCTCGACCAGCTCGTGACCGACCCGGTCGCGCTCACCCGCATCCCGTTCCTCGAGTACGTGCGCGAGGCAGGCTCGGAAGCCATCGAGCTCGTGATGTGGCTGATCGCGCGCGGCGCGCTCGACGCGAAGGTGCGCGAGGTCTACCGCTTCTATCACGTGCCGACGTCGAACACGGCGCTCGGCCACATCATCCTGGAGAACATTCCCACGAAAGCGCGCGCGAAACCGGCGAAGAAGGCGCGAGCAGTCGTCAGGAAGAGGGCCGCGTAATGAAGATCTGCATGGCTGGGCAAGGCGCATTCGGCGTCAAGCATCTCGAAGCGATTCAAAGGATCGACGGCGTGGAAGTGGTCACGCTCGCCGGCGGAAATCCCGACGCGACGGCGGAAGTGGCGAAGAAGTTCTCCATCCCGCACTGGTCCACGGATCTTGCCGAATGCCTGGCGCGTCCCGGCGTGGAAGCCGTGATTCTCGCGACACCGACGCAGCTGCATGCGAAGCAGACTGAGGAATGCCTGCGCGCCGGCAAGCACGTGCAGGTGGAGATTCCGATGGCGGACAACCTCGCCGACGCCGAGCGCGTGGTGCGCCTGCAAAAGGAAACCGGGCTGGTGGCCATGGCCGGCCACACGCGGCGCTTCAATCCGAGCCACCAGTGGATTCACCGGCGGATCGAGGCCGGTGAGCTCAGGATTCAGCAGATGGATGTGCAGACGTATTTCTTCCGGCGCACCAACATGAATGCGCTCGGCAAGCCGCGCAGCTGGACCGACCACCTGCTGTGGCATCACGCCTGCCACACGGTCGACCTCTTCCAGTACCAGACCGGCGAAACCGCTTCACACTGCTGCGCGCTCGAAGGCCCGAAGCATCCGACACTCGGCATCGCCATGGACATGAGCATCGGCATGAAGGTGCCGTCCGGCGCGCTCTGCACCCTGTCGCTGTCCTTCAACAACGATGGACCGCTCGGCACCTTCTTCCGCTACATCTGCGACAACGGCACCTACATCGCGCGCTACGACGAGCTCGTCGATGGCAAGAGCAACCCGATCGACGTGTCGAAGGTGGACGTGTCCATGAACGGCATCGAGCTGCAGGACCGGGAGTTCTTTGCCGCGATTCGCGAGAGGCGCGAGCCGAACGCGAGTGTGCGGCAGGTGCTGCCGGCCATGCAGACGCTCGATCGCCTGGAGCAGTCGCTCAGGAAGAGCTGAGCCGCGCCGTATCGGGCCGCAGGCCCCCAGGACCGTGTCCCGGCGCGCAAGCCGTTGCTGCGGCGCGCTACGGACCTTTCCGGGCCGGGATGCGGAGCCCTGGTGAGCTGAAATCCGTGCCGTTTCCGTTCTAGAGGAAGGAATCCCAACCTCTGGAGGAACGTCATGAAGAGAATCGTACAGTCGCTTCTGGTCCTGATCTGCCTGA
>DATBIF010000066.1:0-2894 GCA_036557045.1 Steroidobacteraceae bacterium | reverse complement strand
TGGACAGGGCATCGGCAGCGAGCTGGTGCGTGCGCTCTTTCCGCGGGCCATCGCCATGGGCAAGCACGTCATGATCGCGGGCGTCGATGCCGCGAATGCGCCCTCGATCCGCTTTCACGAGGCGCTCGGCTTCGAGCGCGTCGCGCTCTTGAGAGAAGTCGGCCGCAAGTTCGATCGTTGGCTGGATCTGGTGCTGCTGCAGCGCTGGCTGGACTCGCCGGGCGCGCCCCGGTGATCCACGCGACGCAAACGCTGAGGGCTCAGAATGGCGGCACGTGCTGACTAGGTCAGCAGGTCAAGGAAATTCCGCGGCTGGCGGAGCGACGGATTGAGCGCCTCGCCGTAGCGCGCGTCCGCCCAGCTGCTGATATCGAATTCCATCGTGTACACCGCACAGGTCGGCAGCTCGCCGAGCTTCGCATCGCTCGTCAGCTCCTGGGCGAATTCGCTCAGGCCCGGGTTGTGGCCGAAGATCATCAGGTGATGCACGCGCGTGCCGACCCCGCGCACGACTTCGAGGATATCGGCGGGACGCGCGAGGTAGAGGCGATCCTCGGTCTTGAGCCGCCGCAGCGGGTAGTCGAGCGCTCCCGCGAAAATGCGCGCGGTTTCGAGCGCGCGCACCGCCGGGCTCGTGATCATCAGGTCGGCATGCACTTTGCGCTCCGCGAGCAGCTCTCCCATGCCCGGCGCCTCTTTCAGCCCGCGGCGGCTGAGCGGCCGGTCGAAATCCTTGAGCGCGGAATTCTTCCAGTCCGACTTCGCGTGCCGGACGAGCGTGAGGCGCTTCATGCGCCCGCCTCGAGCAGCAGGCGGCCCTTCTCAACGCGGATCCCGTAGGTGCGCACCGGCTCGTATGCGGGTGGAGCGAGCACTTCGCCGGTGCGCAGCGAAAAACGGGCGCCATGCCGCGGACACACGATCTCGGTGCCCTCGACAGGTCCGCCGGTCAGGATCTCGCCGTCGTGAGTGCAGATGTCCTGGATCGCGAAGAGCTCGCCATCGACGTTGAATACGGCCACCGGCGTGTCGTCGATGTCGAAGATCCGGTACTCGCCGAGGGGCACCGCGTCTTCAGGTCCAACATCGATCCAGCGGCTGCTCATGGAGATGGCAGGGGCGACCCGTGCCAGCGGGAGTGGCGCATCACATCATCCCGGTCTGCAGCCGTGCGGCATCCGACATCATCGACTGGTTCCACGGTGGGTCGAACACCAGCTCGACCTTCGCCTCGCGCACGGTGGGAATCAGCTCGATCTTTTCCTTGACGTCCTGCACCAGGATCTCGCCCATGCCACAGCCGGGCGCGGTCAGCGTCATCTTCACGCCGACAGTGCGGGTGTCGTCGTCGTTGCGAGTGATCTCGCACTCGTAGACCAGTCCGAGGTCGACAATATTGATCGGGATCTCGGGGTCGTAGCAGGTGCGCATCTGGTTCCAGACCAGCGTCCGGATGTCTTCTTCGGTCGCGTTCGGCGGCAGCTCGATCGGCTTGCTCGGCTCCTTGCCGATCGCATCGGCGTCTTCGCCCGCGATCCGGAACAGGTTGCCCTCGATGTAGACCGTGAAGCTCCCGCCCAGCGCCTGCGTGATGTACCCGGCCTGGCCGGGGCGCAGTGTCACGTTGATGCCCGCAGGGATCACCACCGCGCGCACGTCACGCTCGATCACCACTGGCTCATTCTCGTAGGCGCGCATGCTCACTCGGTCGATACGGGTGCGGCCCGCTGGTCGAGCGCCGCGTTGAGCGTGTGCCAGCAGAGGCTGGCGCATTTCACGCGCACCGGGAACTCGCGCACGCCGGAAAGTGCTGCGAGCTTGCCGAGCTCGAGCGTTGGCACGTGCTCCGGCTGGGTGAGGAGGGCGTGCACTTCGTCGAAATAGCGGCGCGCTTCGGCGCGTGTCTTACCCTTCAGAGCTTCCGTCATGAGTGATGCTGAAGCTACTGATATCGCACAACCTTTTCCTTCGAACTTCAGGTCCTTCAGACGCTCGCCGTCGAGCGCGACGTAGAGATCCAGCCGATCGCCGCACAATGGATTGAACCCTTCCGCATGCGCGTCGGCGGGTTCCAGCCGTCCGAAATTTCGCGGCTGCCGGTTGTGATCGATGATCACGTCGCGGTACAGGTCCTTCAGGTCCATCAGCCGAACACCTCACGCGCCCGGCCGAGCGCGGCCACGAGGCGATCGATCTCGGCGCGCGTGTTGTAGAACGCCAGCGAGGCGCGCGCGGTCGCCGGCACGCCGAAGAAGTCCATCACCGGCATCGCACAATGATGACCGGTGCGGATCGCGACGCCCTCGCTGTCGAGGATCGTGCCGATGTCGTGCGCGTGGATACCGTCGAGCACGAACGAGAGCACGGAGGCTTTCTCGGCCGCGGTGCCGATGAGACGCAGACCCGGAACTTTCTCCAGGGCCGCCGTGGCGTACTCCAGCAACGGGTGCTCGTAAGCCGCGATGCGTTCCATGCCGAGCGCCTCGAGGTAATCGATGGCGGCGCCCAGGCCGACCGCTCCCGCAATATTCGGCGTTCCTGCTTCGAACTTGTGCGGCAACTCGTTGAAGGTCGTGCCTTCGAAGCTGACCTTGAGAATCATGTCGCCGCCGCCCTGCCAGGGCGGCATCGCCTTGAGCAGCGTCTCGCGCCCATACAGCACGCCGATCCCGGTCGGCGCGAACATCTTGTGGCCCGAGAAGGCGTAGAAGTCGCAATCGAGCTCGCGCACGTCGACGCGCATGTGGGGAACCGCCTGCGCGCCGTCGAGCAGCACCGGGATCGAGCGCGCGTGCGCTGCGGCGATGATGCGGCGAACCGGCACGATGGTGCCGAGCGCGTTGGAGACATGCGCCACCGCGACCAGGCGCGTCCGCGGCGTCAGCATCGCCTCC
>DATBIF010000065.1:0-9066 GCA_036557045.1 Steroidobacteraceae bacterium | reverse complement strand
GTGAACTTGCCTGCCGTGATGCCCTCGATGCTGCGCTCGGTGGTGAGCACCAGCAGGATGTCGGCTTCCTGCACGCCCGCCTGCCAGCCGAAGCTTCCGCCGCCGAGCGTGATGAAGACAGGATTGCTCCAGCCGCCCTCGGCGTTGCGCGTCACCAGTACTCCCTTTCCGCCCCGGCCGCCGATCCCGAGACCGACCTTCACTACGTTCGGAATCACCGCGATCCCGTGAGCCCGGGCGAGGAGCCAGTCGGGCGCGCGCTGGTCCGGCATGGCACTCAGCTCCTCGACCACCTGGGTGGCGAGCAGCAGCCGCGCTTCTTCGCGCGACTGCGCGAGAGCCAGCGTCGGGATTGAAAACAGGATGACGAGAAACGGAGACAGGCGGTGCGTCGACATTGATTCCCCCGCGTTGTGCGTGTTCACCGGCGCTGGTCGCACCACTTGCGACAGCATTCCGGGCAATCGGTTCCGGGGGAGATCTTACCGCGAGTCGCTGGCCAGCAACCGATCCGCTTCGGCCGCGCGGCCGTGGGCGCTCAGGAACTTCAGCACGCGCTTGCGGGCGAGCTGAGTGAGATCGTCATCGTTGCCGAGTTGCGCGCGCAGGGTGCGATAGCTCTCGAGCAACAGCGGTTCCGCCTCACCCGGGTTGTCGGTGGCCGCGAGGGCTTCGCCGAGCGCACTCTGCGAGCGCGCGGTGCGCCAGCTCGTCACGCCGTAGGTCCGCACGCAGATGTCGAGCGCGCGCCGCAGAGGCGCAATGGCCTCACGCGCCTCGCCGGCGGCGAGATGTATCTCGCCGAGCAGCTGATCGGAGGAGGCGATGTACGGGTGATCGGCCGGGAGCTTTTCGCCGTAGATGCTGAGCGCCGCGAGGACATTGCGGCGTGCCTCCTCGCGCATCCCGGCCTTCGCCTGCAGGCGCGCCAGCGAATCAAGGAAGACTGCAGTCTCGACCACCCGCTCGCCGGCGCTGCGCCGGCTGATGGTCAGCGCCTCGGTTTCGAGCGCCATCGCCTGGTTCAGCTCACCGCGCTGGTCATGAATATCCGCCAGCGACTGCAGGACGGCGGAAAGCTGCGGCGAACTCGCGCCGAAGACCTGGCGTTTGAGCTCCAGGGCCTCGTTCAGGACTTTTTCCGCCTCCGCGAGATTGCCGCGACGCACGAGCTCGTAGCCGAGCGACCCGAGCGTCTGCGCATAGTCGGGATGAGTTCGTGGCACCGTCTCCTGGTAGATGCGCAACGCCTGGCGGTGGTACTGCTCCGCACTCGCAAGGTCGTCCTTCCACAGCATCAGGTTGCCCAGGTCGGAGAGCGTCTCAGCGACGTCGCTCCCCTCGGGTCCGAGCTTGGCTTTGTAGATCGCGAGCGCGTTCTCGAGCAGTTGCTCCGCTTCGCCGAGGTGCGCGGGGTTCGGGTACAGCAGCCGTCCGAGACCCACCATGACATCGGCGACCCGCCGGTCGTTCTCGCCGAACAGGTCACGGCTCATTGCCAGCGCCTGCCGGTAGTAGCCCTCTGCGGAAGCTGCATTGCCGGCCTTGCGCAGCGCATCGGCCAGGTTGAGCAGGCTGGTCACGAGGAGCGGGTTCGGGCCGGTGGCGGTCTGCCTGCGGATCTGCAATGACTCCTCGAGCAGTGGGATGGCCTTCTGCTGATTACCCTGCCGCTGGTACGCGTAGCCGATGCTGTCGAGCATCTGCGCGCGCACTTCCGGCTGCTGGTTCAGATTGCTGCGGATCCGTGCCGCGCCCCGGTCCAGCAGCTCCGAGGCCGTGATGTCGCGGCCCTGGGCGTTGAAGGGATCGGCGGACGAGAAGATGTCCACCATGAACGACGAGACCTGCGTCGCCCGGTCCCGCTCCCGTGCCGCGAGGTCGCGCTGCGCCTTGAGCTGCTGCTGTTGTGTCCACATCAGCGCCGCGAACCCGATCAGCGCCGCAAGGATGACCGAGGCGATGGTCACCGCCGCGGCGTGCCGGCGGATGAACTTGTAGGCGCGATAACGTCCGCTCCCCTGGCGGGCGGTGACGATCTCGCCGTCGAGATGCCGCCGCACGTCCGCAGCGAGCAGCGCCGCGGTTGCATAGCGAGCCTCGGGCTCCTTGCGCATCGCCTTGAGGACGATCTCGTCGAGATCTCCGGCGAGCGCGCGGCGCAGCCGATCTACCGAGATGCCGCGTTCACGTGCGGCGACTTGCGGATCAAAACCACCGGCTTCGAGCAGCGTGCGCGGGCGCCCCGAGCGGAACAGGCTGCTCGGGCGCGGCGGGTCCTCGCTGCAGATCGCGCGCTCCAGGCCCTGCATCGTCGAGCTGTGGAGTGCGTAGGGTGACCGGTCGCACAGCAGCTGGTAGAGCAGGACGCCGAGCGCATAGACATCGGTCGCGATGGTGATCGAGCGGCCCAGCACCTGCTCGGGCGCTGCGTGCTCCGGGGTGAGCAGGCGGTCCTGCATCCGCGTGACCGCAAGGGTGTAGCCCGCGGGCTCGGGCGCGAGCAGCTTCGCGATGCCGAAGTCGAGCAGCTTCGGAGTTCCATCGGCTGTGACCAGGATGTTGGCGGGCTTCAGATCCCGATGCACGATCAGGTTGCGATGCGCGTGGTCCACGGCGGCGCACACTTTCTCGAACAGCTCCAGCCGGGCGCGGATGCCGAGCTTGTGAGTGCGGCAGTACTCATCGATGGGCATACCATCGATGTGCTCGATCACGAGGTAGGGGATGCCGGCCTCGCTCTCCCCGCCGTCGATCAGGCGCGCGATGTAGGGATGCTCGAGGTTGGCGAGGATCTGGCGTTCGGCGCGCAGGCGCGTGCGCAGCTGCGGGTGCACGGCCATCTGCTCGACCAGCTTGATCGCCACCCGCTGCTGAAACTGGCGATCGACGCGTTCCGCGAGGTACACGGTGCCCATACCGCCATGCCCGAGCACGCCGGTGACCCGATACGTGCCCAGCTGGCTGCCGATCAGACTGGAGCGCTGGTGTTCGACGACGTGGGCCACGGCCCCGCCGATCGCCTCACGCAGCTGGCGGTCGCCGTCGACGTCCGAGGCCAGCATGGCCTCGACCTCACGGCGCAACTCGGCGTCGTCTCCGCAAACGCTCTTGAGGAGCGACTCGCGCTCTGCCGGCGCGCTCTCCACCACGCGGTGGAACGCGTCGCGGATCAGCGCCCAGCGCTCAGGTGTCATGCATGGCGGCGCGGATCGTCTTGGTGAGCCACGCCTTGGCAGTACGCAGTTCCCGGTTCAAGGTCGAAACCGAGATCTCGAGCGTGGCTGCCGTTTCCTCCACGCTCAGTCCGGCGAAATAGTGGACCTCGACGATGTCCGCCAGGCGCCGATCGACCGCGGCGAGCTGGCTCAGGGCCTGGTCGATCTCGACGATGCTGAAGCCGATGTCGGCGATCTCGGCGTCATGTTCCTGCAGCTCAAAGACGGTAACCTTGCCGGAGCGCTTGTTGGCCGCTCGCTGCTTGGCGTGATCGACGAGAATGCGGCGCATCAGGCGGGCGGCGATCGAGAAGAAGTGCTGCCGATCCACCCACGGAACTTCGACCGAGATCAGGCGCTCGTAGGCCTCGTGCACGATGGCCGTCGCCTGCAGGGTGTGTCCCGGGCGCTCGCGCTTCATGAAACGGTCCGCGAGCCGGCGCAGTTCGTCATAGACCAGCGGGGTCAGCCGCTCGAGGGCATCGGGTTGCCCCGAGCGCCAATCGCTGAGCAGCTGGGTCACCGAGCTGGGTCGCGTCATAGGGACGCCTGGGGCGCCTTTCTCCCTGGGGCGGTCACTGGGCCGCCGCTCGCGAACATTACAGCAAGTCCATGAAAAGTCTAGGCACAAAACCCCCTTTCAAGGATGTCGCAGCCGCCACTAATGCGTCGCAAGATACGCCCGTGACAGCGGAGCCTGAAAACCGTCTGCAAAGATTTTTGCCAAAAGTGAGAAACGACTCGATCTTTTCTCGCTATTCCTTGTGAGGAGGCGAGACAGCCTCGACCCCGTGCAGAAGACCAGAGTCATGAACCTTACCCATCGGGAGTTACCCCATGCGCAGACTCATCGCGGCCGCCGTGCTGGCGGCCTTTGGACTTGGCGCCGCCGGCAGCGTGCTGGCGGACATCCCGTTCCCGGTACCGCCGAAATTCACCGACATTCCGTTCCCGGTTCCGCCCAAGATCACAGGCGGGATCACAGACGACATTCCGTTCCCGGTCCCGCCAAGGTAGGCACTCACTCACCCGACAGCAGGAAATCCACTGGGAATCCTTGAGGAGAACTTGCCGTGCAACACATGAACAAGGGAAGGTTCCGACACGTACTGATGGCCACCACGACCACGCTGGTACTGGTTGCTGGTCTGGTGGTTGCCGCGCAGTCGACGGGCCGCGCCGAGCTTTCCAGTCGGCCAACCACGCTTGAGCGCCATCCACTGTGGGTCCCGGGCAGCGATGTCCCGATGGCCACCTACCTGCAGGCGCAAGACGCTTCGTTGCCCGCTCCCCCGCGCTGAGGATCCTTTGTAGGGTAGGATCCTGCGCAATCCGCGGTGTGCGCTCACTGCACACCGCGGTTTCTTTTTGCCTTGCAAGCTGCGGATAATCGGCTCTCCGCTCTGTCAGGCGAACCCAAGTGCTATTGCATTGCGCGCGCACCGCGCTTCGTTGCCTCTCCCTCCTGGTTGCAGTGCTGGTCAGCGTCCCCGCGGCACGCGCGGAATGGGTGTCGCGCGAAGAAGCGATCATGGGAACGCGCATCGCGGTGGAGCTCTGGGCCATGGATCATGCGCAGGGCGATGCTCTCATCACGCGCGTCATGGACGAGATGCGGCGTGTCGACGAGCTGATGAGCACCTACAAGCCCACGAGCCAGGTCTCGCGCGTGAATGCCGAGGCGGCGACTCACCCGGTGGTCGTGGAGGAAGACCTCTTCGGTCTCCTGCAGACGGCGCTCGACTTCTCGCGCATCACCGAAGGCGCTTTCGATATCACCTATGCCAGCGTGGGCTACATGTACGACTACCGTCGCCACATCAAGCCGACGGACGCACAGATCGCCAGGGCGTTACCCGCTATCAGCTACAAGCACGTGATGCTGGACCCGGCGACGCACAGCGTTAGCTTTACACAGCCGGGAGTGCGCATCGATCTCGGCGGCATCGCCAAGGGGTGGGCGGTGGATCGCGGCATCGAGATCCTGCGTGCGGCGGGCGTCGAGCGCGCCTTCGTCACCGCCGGTGGCGACACGCGCATCATCGGCGATCGATTCGGCAAGCCCTGGATGGTCGGCATCCGCGATCCGCGCCAGGACGGCAAGGTGATCGCGCGCATCCCGCTCGTCGATGCGGCGCTTTCGACTTCAGGGGACTACGAGCGCTTCTTCGAGGAAGGCGGCGTGCGCTACCACCACATCCTCTCGCCCGCGACCGGCAAGCCCGCCAGCGCCGTACGCAGCGTCACGGTGATCGGGCCCACGGCCACACGTACCGACGGGTTGTCGAAGACCATCTTCGTGCTCGGTATCAAGGAAGGCATGCGAGTCCTCGACGCGCTCGGCGACGTCGATGTGATTGCGGTCGACAAGGACGAGCAGATCTACTACTCGAAGGGTCTCGCGCGTCCGAAATAGGTACCAGGTACCGTTGCATAAGTCGTCGCATAACTCTGGTTGAGGCAATACTTATGCAACGACTTATGCAACGGTACCTGGTACCTAGAACCAGATCGAGGCGAAGAGCTGGAAGACGTTCGCTTCGAAGCTGTAGAGCGGCTCCGTGCCGGGCGGCGCGCTCACGCGTATGTCGCGAAAATCCTTGTAGTCGAACCAGATGTGGTCGAAACGGAAATTGAGCGTGCCCTTCTGGACGAAGCGCGGGCGCCCGCCGGGGAATTCGTAAGTCGCGCCCAGCCCGAGCGCGTAACTGTCGAAAGTCGCGAGCTCCTTGTCGCGCCCTTCGAAGTTCTGCGCGTCGGCGCGCGGGAACAGGTCACTGAAGAAGTCGGCGTGATCCTGCGTATAGAAGCGCACGTCGGCATCGAAGATCCACTTCTTCTGCCACGGCATCGTGTAACCGAAGTCGGCCGTGTGCGCGACGATGCCCCAGGTGTCGGTGTAGTAGCGGTACTCGCCGCTGATTGCCGCCCGAAACGGCAGGTAGTACTTGCCGTTGATCGCAAACGCGTTGCTGGTGTGCGTGTGCGGATATACCTCGGGCTGGAAGCTGTAGCCCGTGCCGCTGGTCGGATCGAGATAACGCACCGAGCGGTAGGGATTGTTGAGGAAGCCCTCGTCGGTGATGGTCTCGAAGGCCGCGCCCAGGATCAGGTTCTTGGTGATGATCTGTGACACGCCCACGCTGTAGGAGCGCGTATCGGTCGGCTCCTCGAACGTCGGGTCGTTGTTCCTGCGTACCTTGTTCCAGCCGCGCGAGAAACCGAGCGTCACGGTGGTGAGGTCGCCGAACATGTCCTGGCTCAGGCTGAAGGATGCGGTGTCGGCGTCGTAGTCGCTCTCACGACTGTTGATGTAATTGAGGCTGTAGGTCGTCTTGCCGCGCAACGCGTCGACGCCGAGGCTCCACTGCTTGCGGCGCTCCTTGTATGGGCTCGCGGTCGTAACCACGTCGATCGAGGCGCTCGACACCATGTCCATGTAGTAGTTGCCGACGACCGAGATCTTCTCCAGGAAGCTCTTGCGCACCAGGAGCGAGGGGCCATCGATCTGCACGCCGCCGCCGTCGTAGACGTGGTAGAGCAGGTCGGCACGATCCTCGGGGAGCACGCCCGCAGCGGCGCGTCCGCCGATCCCGATCAGCGCCACCAGGACCGGGAGCCAATGCAGTCGGTAGCGCATCGCCGGCGAGGATTCTGCTCGGTTCTCTAGTTGCAACCGCAGCCGCCGCCCGCGCTGCCCACGGCCCCGCGGGCGCCTTCGCGCGCTTCGAACACGTGCGCCATGTACGCCGCGGAGACGGGGTCACGATTGAGCGACATGATCGGGTCCGCGAGACGATCGCGTTCGTAAGGCTTCACCCAGGGCTCGACGCCACTGCAACCCGCGAGCGTGAGCAGAGCGAGTCCGAGGAGGGCGGGGGCGAATCGTCTCATGATGACTCCGTAACGGTGAGCGCCGGCTCCTCACTCCCGGATCAGCGCGCGCACCTGGTCGAGATACTCGTTCTCGTCGCCGGCCTTGTAGCCACGATGCAGAGAACGGATGTTGCCCTTGCGATCGATGAACACCGAGCTCGGCATGCCGCTCACATTGTAGAGCTTGCTGACCTGGTTTTCGCGATCGAAGAGAATCGGAAAGCTCACCGGCGTCTCTTTGAGCCAGTTCGCCGCGCCGCTCGAGTCGGGCTCGACGTTCACGCCGAGGAGCGTGAAGCCCATCGGCCTGTACTTGCGATACATCTGCTCGAGCAGCGGCATCTCCTGCCGGCACGGGCCGCACCACGTGGCCCAGAAGTTGATCATCACGACCTGGCCGCGCAACTGGTTCAGCGCGACCTGCTTGCCGGCGATGCTGTCGAGAGTGAAGTTGGGCGCCGGGCCCGAACCGTCGCCAGCCAGCGACAAAGACGTTGCCAGAATGCCGCAGAGCAGGGCGCCCCGCGCGATACGACCGATGTGACTGACCATGACTGCCCATCCTCCAGTCGGTTTTGAGGAAAGCGCTAGTTTCCTCAGAAGAAAACCGTGATTCCGATATGGGCTTCAAGGTTATTGGTCGCTTTGTTGCTGCCCAGTATGTCCGTCGCAAAAATGTGATCTCTGAAGTCCAGGTGCAGGGCCAGCCAGTCGGTGGCGAGCACCCGGGCCCCCACGCCGAAATTGACCGTGAACTTGTCCTCCTGCGCGAAGCGCGTGCCGCCGATGCCGCCGATCAGGTACAGGGCGGAATTCATGGCGGTCTTGCGGCCCAGGAAGATCTCGCCCGGCAGGAAGTTGTAGCCGAACGAAATGTTGTAATAGGTGAAGTCCCGATTCTCGGTGACCCGTACGTTGGCAAGCTCCTCGATGCTGGAAAGCTCGGCCTCGGTGCGCCCGACGGCGGCCTCGACGAACAGGTCTTCGGCGATGTGGTAGGCGAGTTGCACCCCGTAGAGCGGATTGGTGCCGAAGTCCTCGATGCTCATGATGCCGGCGAAGGCGCCGAGCTCTATGTTCGAGCTCTTGATCTTCGGCGGCTTGATCTCGCGCCGTTCCACCTGCGGCACGATGATGCCGCCGGCTTCCTTTTCGGTCTGCGGGATGGAGATCTCCTCCGGGCCGCGGTGCGCGCAGCCCGCGAGAGCGATGCAGGCTAGAAGAAAAACGCGAACCCGGCTTTCCATTCGTCGATTTCCTCGTTGTCGTTGCGGCTGGTGAACACTACGTAGCTGCGATATTCGGCGCGGAACATGAAGCGGCGCGTGATGTAGGCACGCACGCCCAGTCCCACGTAACCCACCTGGTCGGTGCGATCCTCTTCCTGGCCGAGCGTGACATTGGGCTCGGTATGAATGACGCCGGTGCCGAGCGTGAAGATGGGCGATGCGCGCCACTCGGGCACGAACGTGTGGGTGAGCCCGAGGGTGGCGAGGTAACTGTTGGAGAACTCTCCGAGCACGTGCTCGGCGCCGAGCTCGACCGACAGCTGCGAATTGAAGGCGAGAGCGCCATACACGCTGATGACGCTGGCGCCGTCGAAGTCTCCGGCGAGCACGCCGGCTTCCCAGCGGTGCGAGGTGAACTGTTCGCGCGAGCCATCGTTGAAAGCCGTCTGCTCGCCGCCGGGCTGCAGGGTGTGCAGCATCTGCTCGCGGCTGACCCAGCCTTCGCGCCGGTCCTCGGTACGCACCTTGAACCAGTCGGTACGGCGCATGAGGATCTCGATTGCGGCGCCACGCTCGACCACGTGGAACACCGGGTAGCCTCGGCCCGGGCCCGTGTGCAGTTCGACATAGGGATCGGCGACGACGACCTGCGCGTACTTCTGTTCAGCACGGGCCTGGCCGGCAACGAGGCAAGTGAGCAGCAGTGCGAGAAGCGGAAGCCACCGCATTCCGTCAGTTGAGCG
>DATBIF010000064.1:0-4547 GCA_036557045.1 Steroidobacteraceae bacterium | reverse complement strand
AAGGGATTCCGCCTGCAGTGGGAGCCCGCGCAGGATGCGCATGTGCTCCTTTATCCCGAGGGCATGGTGAAGCTCAACGGCAGCGCCGGCGAGATCCTGAAGCGCTGCGACGGAGAGCGCACCGTCGCCGAGATCACCGCGGCTCTCGAACAGGCCTTCGGCGCAACCAACCTGTCGGGCGACGTGAGTGCATTCATGACTTTCGCGCTGGAGCACAAGTGGCTGGAACTGCGAACGTGAGTGCGCCGGCCAGCCGTCCCGGGCCGCCGCTCTGGCTGCTGCTCGAGCTCACCTACAAGTGTCCGCTACACTGCGTGTACTGCTCCAATCCCACGGATTTCGCGCGCACGGGCGAGGAGCTCGGCACCGATGACTGGATCCGCGTGATGCGCGAAGCACGGGCGCTCGGCGCAGTGCAGCTTGGACTCTCGGGCGGCGAGCCGCTGATGCGCGATGACCTGGAGAGCATCGTCGCGGAAGCGCATACCCTCGGCTTCTACACCAACCTGATCACCTCCGGAGTCGGGCTGAACGAAGTGCGCATCAAGGCGCTCAAGGACGCGGGCCTCGATCACATCCAGCTCTCGTTCCAGGACAGCACGCGCCAGATGAACGATTTCCTGAGCAGCACGCGCACCTTCGAGCTCAAGTCGAAAGTGGCGGCGCTCATCAAGAAATATGAATACCCGATGGTGCTGAATGTCGTCCTGCATCGGCTCAACATCGAGCACGTCGAAGAGATCCTGCACATGGCCGAGCGCATGGAAGCGGAATACGTCGAGCTCGCCAACACGCAGTACTACGGTTGGGCGTGGGCAAATCGCGAGCAGCTCCTGCCGAGCCGCGAACAGGTGCGACGCGCGGAGGAAACGACGCAGCGATTTCGCGACCGGATCGGGCAGAAGATGCGGATCTACTTCGTGGTGCCCGATTATTTCGAGCGCCGGCCGAAGCCCTGCATGAACGGGCTCGGCTCGGTGTTCCTCAACGTGATTCCCGACGGCACCGCACTCCCCTGCCACGCCGCGCGCATGCTGCCGGGAATCGAGTTCCCCAGTGTTCGCACCTCGAGCGTCGAATCGATCTGGTACGACTCAGCGGGGTTCAATCATTTCCGCGGCGATGCGTGGATGAAGGAACCCTGTCGTAGTTGCCCGGAGAAGACCAAGGATTTCGGCGGCTGCCGCTGCCAGGCGTATCTCTTCACGGGTGATGCGGCGAATGCCGACCCGGTCTGTGACCTTTCGCCGCATCATCACCTGGTCGAGGAAGCCGTGGCACGCGCCGAGCAACCGCCGGTGGTGGAAAAGCCGCTCCTGTTCCGCGATCTGCGCAACTCGCAGGCCCTGTCCGAGCGATGACCGAAGTCGCGATCCGGGCCGAGCGCCTCACCAAGCGCTACGGCGAGACGCTCGCGGTCGACGGTGTCGATCTCGCCATTCCCCAGGGACAATTCTTCGGCTTGCTCGGCCCCAACGGCGCCGGCAAGACCAGCACCATTCACATGCTCTCGACCCTGATCCGCCCCACCTCCGGCGAAGCCGCGGTGATGGGAAACTCCGTACGCACTCAACAGATCGCCGTTCGACGCAGCATCGGTGTCGTGTTCCAGGAACCGGCGCTCGATCGCACCTTGTCGGTCACTGAAAACCTGCGGTTTGCCGGCGCGCTCAACGATCTGCCCCGTGCCGAGGTGAAGCGACGGAGCGAGGAGCTGCTCGAGCTCTTCGGTCTCAGCGAGCGGCGCGCGCAGCTGACCGCGTCTCTTTCGGGCGGCATGCGCCGCGCGCTCGATATCGCGCGCGGTGTGATTCACCAGCCGCGAATCCTGTTCCTCGATGAGCCCACCATCGGATTGGATGTCCCGAATCGGCGCGCCATCTGGCGCCACATCGCGCGGCTGCGCGCCGATTTCGGCATCACGGTGCTGCTGACCACGCATTACCTCGAGGAGGCGGTCGATTGCGACGAGGTCGCGTTCCTGAGCGCCGGCCGCATCGTTCGCCGCGGAAACCCGCGAACACTGATCCAGGCGTTGGGCGCCTACATCGTCGAAGTCGAAACGCCGCGTCCCAGGGAGCTGGCCGAACAGTTGACGCCACGCCTGGGCGCGGCGCTGATCGAAGGCGATCGCCTGCAGTTCTGCTGCAATCGTGAGCCCGCGGAGCTCGCCGCCCTGCAGGCGGAGCTCGCGGTCACCGCGCAGGCGGTGCATTGGCGGCGCCCGAACTTGAACGACGTGTTCCTCTGGGTGAATCACACTGACGTCTTCGAGAAGCGAGCCGCCTGATGATGGTGCGCCCCGTGGCTGCCGTGCTCGAGCGGGAGATCCTCAAGCTCCTGCGGCAGCGCGGCCGCCTGCTCTCGGCGATGGTGCGGCCGCTCCTGTGGCTGCTCGTGATCGGTGCGGGACTTGGCGCAGTCCGGGCCACACACGGCGAGCCTGCTTACCAGACATTCCTCGTGCCCGGCGTGCTCGGCATGACCCTGCTCTTCGGCGGCATGCTCGCCGCACTTTCCACCGTGAACGATCGGGAATCCGGCGTGATGCGCATGCTCGTGATCGCCCCGATCCAGCATTACTGGATCGTGCTCGCGAAGGCGCTGGCGGCGACCTGCGCGGCGCTGCTGCAGGCCGCGCTGCTGCTCGTGATCCTCGGACTCCTCGGATACCTGAGTGCGCAAGTGTCGCTGCCGTTGCTCGCAGCGGGACTGATCGGCACCGCACTTGCGTGTGCCAGCCTCGGCATGCTGGTCGCAGCCTTCTCGCCCACGCTCGACAACTACGCGACGATGATGAATCTGGTGATCTTCCCGGTATTCTTCCTGTCGGGTTCGCTCTACCCGGTGCAGCAATTGCCGTATGCGCTTCGGCTGGTCGCGACCATCAACCCCTACACCTACGGCGTCGATCTGCTCAAGCACGCCGCCGTGTCCGGAGCCGCGACCGTCCACAACCCGGATTTCACCGCAGCGCTCGATCTCGGCGTGCTGATCGGTTTCAGCGTGATCGCCCTCGGCATCGCCGCTGCACGCTTCTCACGCGACACCGCCAATGAACCGCTGGTTCATCGCCTTGCCAACAGCCCCCGCGGCTGACGACCTCATGAAAATCATGAGGTGAGTTTCATGACGGCGGCTATTCCGTCCGCCACCCCATTTCGGCGAAACAGTTCGCATTGCATTGCGAGGTGACTACATGCGAGCGGCGGGCACGGTTGTTGGAACCTTGATGGCATTTGCGGCGGCGAGCGCGGGCGCGCAGGAAACGGCAACACCTGCATCGACCGGATCCATGGTCGTCACGGCGACGCGCACCGAGAAGTCGGCGTTCGACATTCCGGTGGCGATCGATGTGGTCGGCGGAGACGATCTGCGCGAGCACCGGCAGAACGTCGACCTCTCTGAGGGCCTCGGCAAGATTCCCGGCATCGTGGTGCAGAACCGCTACAACTACGCGCAGGACCTGCAGGTTTCCTCGCGCGGCTTCGGCGCACGCGCGTCCTTCGGCGTGCGCGGCGTGCGCCTCATCCAGGACGGGATCCCGCTCACCATGCCCGACGGGCAGGGGCAGACCGCACTCTTCGATCTGAGCGGCGCGGAACGCGTTGAAGTGCTGCGCGGGCCCTTTGCCGCGCTGTACGGCAACTCTGCGGGCGGCGTCATCCACCTGATCACCGCGGATCAACCCGAACCGGGCCAAGTGCAGGCGCGCGCTACGGGCGGTGACAACGGTACCTGGCGAGGTGCGTTGAAGTTCTCGGGCGATGCGGGGCCGGTGGATTTCTCCGGCAACGTGTCGCGGTTCGAGACCGATGGTTTTCGCGATCACAGCGCCGCGCAACGCGATCTTGCGAACCTCTGGGCCCGCTACGGCGCGGGCGAGGCGACGACTGTCACGGTGATCGGCAACTATCTCGATCAACCCGATACGCAGGACCCGCTCGGACTCACCCAGGCGCAGCTCGACGCCGATCCGTCGCAGGCGGGCATCGGCGCCGACACCTTCAACACCCGCAAGAGCATTCACCACGTGCAGGGCGGTATGGTTCTCGATCACGCGTTCTCCGAGAGCAACAACGTCCGTGCAATGGGCTACTACGGCACGCGCCAGATCACGCAGTATCTCGCCAACCCGAGCGTCGCGATCACCGGCTCGGGCGGCGTCGTCGATCTCGATCGGAACTTCGGCGGCGGCGAATTGCGCTGGCATGGATCGGGCCAGGTCGCCGGGTCGCCCCTCGAAGTGACTATCGGTGTCGCCTATGACCGAATGGACGAGATCCGCAAGGGTTACGTCAATGCGCTCGGCGAGCGCGGCGACCTGCGTCGCGACGAGGACGATCTGGTCCACGACTTCGATCAGTACCTGATCGGCACCTGGTACCTCGACGATCGCTGGACGCTCGCCGGGGGTTTCCGCCACAGCGAGGTCAAGTACGAATCGGAGGATCACTTCATCGTCGGTGCCAATCCCGACGACAGCGGCAGCATCGATTTCTCGGACACGATGCCCGTGCTTGGACTGCTGTACCAGGCGACGCCCG
>DATBIF010000063.1:0-5309 GCA_036557045.1 Steroidobacteraceae bacterium | reverse complement strand
CATCATCACCTTCCAGGAAGCGATCCGGATCGCGCTCGAGCAGAACAGTACCCTCAAGCAAGCTGAGACCGCGGCGGCGCTCGGCCAGGTCAACTTCACGGCGGCGAAGCAACAGTTCCTGCCCGATCTCAGCGTCGATGTGCACGGCAGCCAGAACTATGGACGGAACTTCGACAGCGATGTCGGCCGCGTGGTCGATCAGACCACCAACAACGCCTCGATCGGGCTCTCCTCGGGCGTCGTCCTGTTCAACGGCTTCGGCAATACCGCGAACCTCAAGGAAGCGGAGTTCAGCCGCGACGCCGGCGACCTCGATCTGCAGCGCTCGCGTGAGACCATCGCCTTCACGGTGGCGACCAATTACCTCGCGTTGATCTCGCAGCAGGAGCAGCTGCAGGTGCAGCGCGAGAATCTTGCCGCGCAGGCGGCGCTCGAGCAGCAGATCCAGACCTATGTCGATGCGGGCGCGCGTACCATCGCGGATCTCTACCAGCAGCAGGCCAACGTCGCGAGCGCGAAGCTCACCGTCGTGAACGGCGAGCGCTCGACGCAACTCGCGGAAGTCGACCTGATGCAGACGTTGCAGCTCGATCCACGCGGCACATACGAATTCCAGGCGCCGGCATTCGGCTCCCTGTATCCCGCCACCACCGAAGTGGACCTCGAAAACCTGCTCGACAAGGCGTACGCGCAGCGCGCGGACCTCGTTGCAGGCAAGGCGCGCCTCGACGCCGCCGGGCAGGCCGTGCGCGTAGCCCGTTCGGGCTTCTGGCCGTCGGTATCGCTGAGCGCGGGCTACGACACCGCCTACACCAGCGCCGCCGACATCCCGTTCTCCGACCAGATCGATCAGCGGCGCGGCGGCTCCATCGGGCTCGGTATCTCGATCCCGATCTTCGATCGCGGCAGCACCGCCGCCGCGGCGCGGCGCGCCGAGCTCGCCAGGCAGAATGCGCAGATCGATCTCGACAGTCTGCAGAACGACGTCGGGCTGCAGGTGCGCCGGGCCTATCTCGACCTGCAGTCGGCGCACGAGCAGCTGGCTGCGGCCCAGGCCCAGGAAAAGTCCGCGGAACTCGCGCTGCAGGCTGCACAGGATCGCTACGACGCGGGAGCCTCCACGCTGGTGGAGCTGACGCAGGCACGCGCGACCCAGGTCGACGGCGCGAGCGCGGTGGTGACGGCGCGCTACAACGAGATGTTCCAGCGCACGCTGATCGGTTACTACATCGGTGCGCTCGATCCTGGAAAGCTCTCTGGCCAGATGCAATAGCACGACGCCGGCGGGCATTGCCTATTGACAGTTCCAGATGGATCCCCGAATGATCCACGGGCAGTCGCACGGCTGCCATGACAAGTGCGGGGATCCATGGGGGCTCGATTCTGGCGATGCTGCGCGCCCGGCGCGGCACTGCTGATCGTTTTCACACTGGCGCAGGGCGACACGCCACCGGCGGCGCGCGATCTCAGGGCCGCAGCGCCCGAAGCAGCGGGTTTCTCCTCTCAGCGGCTCGAGCGCCTCGACGCCGCGATGCGCCAGCTCACCGATTCGAAGCAGCTCGCCGGCATCGTCGCGCTCGGTGCGCGCCACGGAAAGCTCGTCTATGCGAAGAGCTTCGGGGTGCAGGATCTCGCGAGCGGCAAGGCCATGCCGAAGGATGCGATCTTCCGCATCTACTCGATGACCAAGCCGGTGACGGGCGTGGCGATGATGATCCTCTACGAGGAAGGCAAGTGGCAGCCGGAGGATCCGGTCGCCAGGTTCCTGCCTGAGCTCGCCAACGTGCAGGTGCTCAAAGGTGTCGGGCCGGACGGGCAGCCACAGTTCGAGGCGCCACGACATCCGCCGCTGATGGGCGAGCTCATGACCCACACGGCCGGGTTCACCTACGGGGTGTTCGGCAACACCTGGGTGGACCAGCAGTACCAGAAGGACCTCGTGTCACTGGCGAGCCTGGAGTTCACCGTCGGATCGCTCACGGAGTTCGTCGCCAGGCTCGCGCGCATTCCGCTCGCCTATCAACCGGGAACGCGCTGGGAATACAGCGTCTCGGCCGATGTCCAGGCGCGCATCGTCGAGAAGCTTTCGGGCCGGCCCTTCGCCGATTTTCTGCGCGAGCGCATCTTCGAGCCGCTGCGGATGCACGATACGGCGTACTACGTGCCGCAGAGCAAGCGCGCGCGACTCGCGACGTTCTACCAGATGGACCCGGCGCAGCACGCTCTCGCGGTCCGCGCCAAGACCGATCCCGAATCCGTGCCCGCAATGACGCCCGGAGGCATCGGTCTTTATTCGACAGCCGGCGACTACCTGCGCTTCGCACAGATGCTGCTGAACGGGGGTGAGCTCGACGGAGTGCGCATTCTTGCGCCGCGCACCGTCGAGCTCATGCGCGCGAACAAGCTGCCGGATCGCCTCCTGAGCGGAGAGTTCGGCCCGCCGCCGAGCCCGCTCATCCAGGGCCGCGGCTTCGGCTACGACGTGGGCGTCGTGACCGACCCCCTGCGTCTCGGCGATCCAACGGGTGTTGGAACCTATTCCTGGCTCGGCATCGCTTGCACCTGGTTCTGGGTCGATCCGGAGAAGGACATCGTGTTCGTCGGCATGACGCAGCGGTTCGCTGATCCGACACTTCCAGCCGTCTGGAACGTCGCGCGCGCCGGTTTCTACCAGGCGCTCCTCGATTCGGCGCGCTGATCGGGATCCCCGCGAACCGCAATCCCTGGAGCGCATCCATGAAGCTGGAAGAAATGTTCTGCGTGAAAGGCTATGGCGCGATCGTGACGGGCGGCGCCAGTGGCCTGGGCCTGGGGTTCACCGAGGTGCTCGCGGAGAACGGTGCGCGAGTCACGATGCTCGATCTCAGCGGCGAGCGCATCGAGCGCGAGTCACGGCGCCTGCGCGATGCGGGATTCGATGTGCGCGGAGCTGTCGTCGATGTGACGGAGCGGCCCGCGATGCTGCGGGCTTTCGACGAGACCGCCGCGCTCTACGGCCGCCTCGACGTCGTTTTCGCCAACGCCGGCATCGACTCCGGCCCCGGGTTCGTGACGCTCGACCGCAAGACGCGCGTGCCGGAAGGCGCCGTGGAGAATTATGACGACGCCCGCTGGAACCGCGTGATCGAGACCAACCTCAACTCGGTCTTCACCACCATCAAGGCCGCAGCCCGGCACATGAAGAAGCGCAACTCCGGCCGCATCATCGTCACCACGTCGGTCGCAGGTCTGCTGATCGAATCGGGTGTCGGCGCGGCGTACATGGCGGCCAAGGCGGGCGCGGCACACTACGTGCGCGTCGCGGCGCAGGAGCTCGCCCGTTACAACATCCTCGTCAACGCGATCGCGCCGGGTCCCTTCATCACCAACATCGGCGGCGGCCATGCGCACCGGCCCGAAGTGCAGGCCGCCTTCGCGCACACCATCCCGCTCGGACGCATGGCGAGCGTCGAGGAGATCAAGGGACTGGCACTCTATCTCGCCTCGCCGGCATCGAGCTTCATGACGGGCAGCCAGATCGTGATCGATGGCGGCGCTTTGCTCGGCCCGGTGGACTAGGCGCACCGGCCCGACTGCCAGCCAGCTCACGCCGCCTGTCGGCCCGCCGCTCCAGCAACGCGCTCTGCCAGCGCGCGCAACAGGCTCGCGCCATCGCCGCGCCAGGCGCTGCCGTGCATGCAGGCGAGTGTCGTCGGCCTTTCCTCGGCGATACGCCGCAGAATGGCGCCGGTGTGCGGGGCGTGCGCGAAGTAGTCCATAGGCGCGCGAAACGCCTCACTCGGTTCGAGGATGTCGGTTTCGACCAGGGCTTTCTCGCCGGCTCCGCCCTGGGTGAACAGGTCCCCGCACAGGAACGTGCGTGTGGTCGTCTCCATCATCAGGCCGCACTCCCAGCCATGCGGAACGTGTGGAGTATCGAACCACTTGATCGAGTGCGATCCGAGGGGAAGCGCGGCGCCGTCTTCCAGCACACGAGGCGCACGATCCGCCAGATCGTTGATCGAGGTCATGGCCGCGATCCGGCCGCATACGGGCTCGGCACCGGGCGCGGCCGCCAGGAATTCATTCAGGGCGCCACACTCGTCGGCTTCGACGTGCGAGAACGCGACATAGCGCAGCTGCCCCACCGGCATCACCCTGCTGACAGCCTCGCGCACCAGCGGAAACATGCGCCGTGGGCCGGTGTGGAACAGCAAGGGGTCGGCGGCCCTGATGAGATATTGGTTGAAGCTGAAGTGCCCGGCGCCCGGAATTGAGACTGGCGTATTGATGCGAAAGATACCGGCGGCAATCTCCGCGATGTTCGTGCCCGATTGTGTGTTGGTGAGCATGGGTCCTCCATTCGGTTGATGAGGGAGTGTAACGACCGGGCGCGCCGTTACACTTCCGAAGTGCAATGAGCCTCGCATATGCTTGCCGCGTGCCGGAACGCGCCCCGATCAACGCTTGCGATGACGCCGCGCTGGTACGCGTCATCGTCGCGGCGCGGCCGGACATCGCTCCCGAGGCGGAGGCGGAACTGTGCCGCCGCCTGGGCCCGCGGCTACGCCTGTACGGACTCAAGCACCTGCGCGATGCCTCCGCCGCAGCGGATCTCGTGCAACAGGTGCTCCTCATCACCCTGCAACGCCTGCGCGCCGGCGAACTGCGCGAGCCCGAGCGCATCGTGTCGTTCGTCCTCGGTACTGCCCGGCTGACCGTGCTCGAGTTGCGCCGCGGCCCGGCCCGTCGCGAGCAGCTGCTGAACGCCCTCAGCGAGGAAGCCACGGTCGCGCAGATCGAGATCAGCTCCGAGGTCGAGCAGCGCCGTCTCGTGGCCTGCCTGTATGCGCTCTCGGAGCGGGAGCGCTCGATCGTAATTCTTACGTTCTGCCACGACCGCCCTGCGGAGGATATCGCCGCTGAGCTCGGGGTCGCCGCCGGCAACCTGCGCGTGATCCGTCATCGCGCCCTGGAGCGACTACGCGCGTGCCTCTCGGCGCGGGAGCGTCCGCAGTGATCGTGCAGCTTTGCGATGCGCCGATTGCGGACGAGCGGCTGCTCGGGTACTGGCTGGGTGAGGTCGCAGGCGTGGAGGAGAACGCTCTCGACGAACACCTCCTCGGCTGTGACAACTGCTCGGAGCGGCTGCGCAAGCTCGCGGATCTGGGTGCGGGAGTCCGTGCGATCGTTGCGCGTGGCGGCGTTCAGGCCGTGATCACCGATGGGCTGCTCGAATGCCTGGCGCGCCAAGGCCTGCAGATCCGCGAATACAGCGTCTTCCCCAGTGGCAGCGTGAATTGCACGGTTGCTCCGGACGATGACCTGCT
>DATBIF010000062.1:0-10431 GCA_036557045.1 Steroidobacteraceae bacterium | reverse complement strand
CAAACTCGTGCCTTCGCCGGAGAATCCCATGGCAGAGACCATCGAGCTGTCGGCGCCCGACGGCCACCGCTTCAGTGCCTACCAGGCACAGCCCCCGGGAACGCCGCGCGGTGCCCTGGTGATCATCCAGGAGATCTTCGGCATCACGCAGCACATGCGCGACGTGGCTGATCAATACGCGGCGCAGGGCTACACCAGCATCGTGCCAGCGATGTTCGATCGTGTGCGGCCGGGCATCGTGCTCGATTACTCGCAGATGCAGCAGGGCGTCGAGACCATGATGCAGCTCAAGCCCTCGCAGACGCTGCTCGACATCGGTGCGGCGGTCGATGCCGCCGCCACTGCCGGCAGGAAAACCGGCGTTGTCGGTTACTGCTGGGGCGGCACCATGGCATATGTCGCTGCCTGCCGGCTGCCGATCAGCGCGGCCGTTTCGTACTACGGCGGCCGCATCCTGCAGTACGCGGATCGCAAGCCGCGCTGCCCGGTCATGTACCACTTCGGCGAGCAGGATCAGTCGATCCCGATGGGGACGGTCGAGAAGGTTCGCGAACTGCACCCCGAGGGAATTTTCCACACGTATCCGGCTGGACACGGGTTCAACTGCAACGCGCGCGCGAGCTACGAGCCCGAGAGCGCGCGGCTCGCGTTCGAGCGCTCGCTCGAGTTCCTGCGCACCCACGTCGGATAGTTTTTCGAGGCGACCTCCATGCAGCTCAAGGACAGCAAGCTCTTCCATCAGCAGGCCTACATCGACGGTGCCTGGACGGACGCGGCCAGCCGCGCCACCGTGGACGTCATCAACCCGGCGACGCAGGCGAAGCTCGGCACGGTGCCCAACATGGGCGCCGCCGAGACGCGCCGCGCGATCGACGCAGCGCATGCCGCATTCCCGGCGTGGGCAGCCAGGACTGCCAAGGAACGCGCCGTCATCCTCAAGCGCTGGCACGACCTCATGATGGCGAACCAGCAAGACCTGGCGACGCTCATGACTGCCGAGCAGGGCAAGCCGCTCGCGGAGGCGAAGGGCGAGATCGCCTACGCGGCTTCGTTCCTCGAATGGTTCGCGGAAGAAGGCAAGCGCCTCTACGGCGATGTGATACCGGGTCACCAGGCCGACAAGCGGATCCTGGTGCTGCGCCAGCCGATCGGCGTGGTCGCGGCGATCACGCCGTGGAATTTCCCGGCGGCCATGATCACGCGCAAGGCGGGCCCGGCGCTCGCGGCGGGCTGCACGATGGTGTGCAAGCCGGCGACGCAGACGCCCTACTCGGCGCTGGCGATGGCGGAGCTCGCCGAGCGCGCCGGCGTGCCGCAGGGCGTGCTCAACGTCCTCACGGGCTCGGCGGCGGAGATCGGCGCAGAGATGACCTCGAACCCGATCGTGCGCAAGCTCACGTTCACCGGCTCGACCGAAATCGGCAAGAAGCTCATGGTCCAGTGCGCCGGAACGATGAAGAAGATCTCGCTCGAGCTCGGCGGCAATGCGCCTTTCATCGTGTTCGACGATGCGGACCTCGACGCCGCCGTGCAGGGCGCGATCGCGAGCAAGTACCGCAACACCGGGCAGACCTGCGTCTGCGCCAATCGCATCCTCGTGCAGGACGGTGTGTACGAGGCTTTCGCGGGCAAGCTGGTGGACGCGGTGGCGCTGCTGCGCATCGGCGATGGCCTCGCGGGCGCGACCGACCAGGGGCCGCTCATCGACATGAGGGCGGTCGCGAAGGTCGAGGAACACATCGCGGATGCGCTCAAGAAAGGCGCCGCGATCGCAACCGGCGGCAAGCGTCACGCGCTCGGCGGTTCGTTCTTCGAGCCCACCGTGCTCACCAACGTCAAGCCCGACATGATGGTCGCGCGCGAAGAGACCTTCGGCCCGATCGCGCCGCTCTTCCGCTTCAAGACCGAGGCGGAAGCCGTCAGGATGGCGAACGATACCGAGTTCGGTCTGGCCGCGTATTTCTACACGCGCGATCTCGCGCGCTCGTGGCGCGTCTCGGAAGGCCTGGAGTACGGCATCGTGGGACTCAACACCGGAATCATCTCCACCGAAGTCGCACCGTTCGGCGGCATGAAGGAATCCGGCGTCGGCCGCGAAGGCTCGAAATACGGCATCCAGGACTACGCCGAGATCAAGTACGTCTGCGTGGGTGGCATCACGGTGTGAGTGCTGCTGCCGAGCCCGACGGTACCAGCGATCCTGCGAGTCCCGCCCAGCCCGCGCTGACCCTGCCGCCGCGCTCGCTCGTGGCGTTGCTGGCTGCAATCACCGCCATCGGGCCCGGGTCAGTCAACATCTACCTGCCCGCCTTGCCGGTGCTGCGCGAACACTTTGCCACGGACGTCCCGCACGTGCAGCTCACGGTGAGCATGGCGCTGCTCGCGTTCTCGGTGGGACTGCTCGTGCACGGCCCGCTCTCCGATCGCTTCGGGCGCCGGCCGATCATCCTCATGGGCCTCGGCATCTTCAGTCTCGGCTCCCTGCTGTGCCTGCTGGCACCCAATCTGCCATGGCTGATCGTGGCTCGCGCGATCCAGGCGTACGGAACCTCCGCGGGCGTGATCGTGTCGCGCGCCATCGTCAACGACCTGTACCCGCGCGAGAAGATGGCGCGCATGATCGCGTGGCTCACGATGGTCACGGTGATCGCCCCGACGCTCGCCCCGTGGCTCGGGGGCAAGCTCATCATGAGCGCCGGCTGGCACAGCGTCTTCGTGCTGCTGCTCGTCATCGGCGTCGCGATCCTGGGGGCGGCGTGGCGCTGGTTGCCTGAGACGCGCGCGCCGCGGCCCGCGCACGTCGAACACACTTCGGTCCTGGCGGAAGCGGGAGCACTGTTGCGCCAGGGCGCGTTCATGGGCTACTCGTTCCAGGGCGCCGTGATCTTCGCCGTGTTCTTCGTGTTCGTCGCGACCATGCCGTACGTGATGGTGACCAGGTTTCATCGTCCGCCCACCGAGTTCGGCACTTATTACCTGCTGGTCGCCGGCGGCTATTTCCTCGGCAACTGGCGCGTCACGCGACACCACGGGCAAGCCGGAATCCAGGGGCTCGTGAATAGCGGCGTGCTGATCTCGACCGCTGGCGCCGGACTGGCGCTGGCGGCGGTCGCACTCGGTGCGGTGCACCCGGTCTGGATCTTTGCGCCGATCGCACTGATGACGTACGGCCAGGGACTGACGCTGCCGAATGTGACGGCGAGTGCCATCAGCCTGGCGCGCCAGCACGCCGGCACTTCCTCGAGCCTGCTCGGCTTCATTCAGCAGGTGCTGGGCGCGATCTGCGTGCAGTGGATCGGCGCTTTCCCCGTCGACACGCCGTTCCCGGTGCTGATCTTCTGCACGGTGACGTGCGCGGCGGCGGCGGCGCTCTGGTTCTTCACCAGTCCATGGAGATGACAGACGCTTTTGGTTATGGTGCGGCCATGCACTGCAACCTGCTCACCGCATGCCGCGCTATCTGAGTCCACCGACGACGCAGCCTGCGGCGCGCGTCGGCGTGCTGCTGGTGAACCTCGGCAGCCCGAGCGCGCCCACGCCGAGCGCGGTGCGACGCTTCCTCGCCGAGATGCTCTCCGACCCGCGGATGATCGAGCTGCCACGCGCGCTGTGGCTGCCGATCCTGCACGGCGTGATCCTGCGCATCCGGCCGCGCCGCAGCGCGCGGCTCTATCAGAAGATCTGGATGAGCGAGGGTTCGCCGCTCATCGTCCACGCGCAGCGCCTGGCGCAAGGTCTGCAGAACGCGCTGGCTGACATGGAAGGCGGCGCGGCCGTCGCTATCGGCATGTGCTACGGCGCGCCCGCGGTCGCCGCCGGGTTGCAGGCGCTGCGCGATCGCGGTATTGAACGACTGATCGTATTGCCGCTGTATCCGCAGTACGCGGGGGTCACGACCGCGTCCGTGTTCGACAGTGTCAGTGCCGAGCTCACCCGCTGGCGGGTGGTCCCGGAGATTCGTTTCATCAACGATTATCACGACGCGCCCGACTACATCGCGGCGCTCAAGGCAAGCGTGCTCGAACACTGGCAGCACTACGGCCGCTCCGAACAACTGCTGATGTCCTTCCACAGCATGCCCAAGAAGCTCTTCGAGAAGGGCGATCCGTACTACCTGAGATGCCAGGCGACCGCGCGGCTCCTCGCGCAGGCACTCAATCTGACCGACGAGGAATGGAGCTTCAGCTTCCAGTCGCGTTTCGGCTACCAGGAGTGGCTGCAGCCGTATACCGCGGACGTCGTGCGTGACCGTGCGCAGCACGGCATGCGCAAACTCACGGTGATCTGCCCTGGGTTCTCACTCGACTGCCTGGAGTCGCTCGAGGAGATCGCCATGACCGCGCGTGAATCGTTCCTCGAGCACGGGGGCGAATCATTCGACTACGTCCCGGCATTGAACGATCGCACCGATCACGTCGGTGTACTGGCGCGGCTGGTTCGAACCGCGCGCTAGAGTTGGCTTCCGGTCCCCGCCACAGCTTCTGCACCGCATATCCACCAGCGCTCCACAGCCGAGGCGCGCTACGCTCGCATGCTGTGGCCAGGAACTACGAATTCCATTGTGAAGGGCACATCGTTCGCCTGCTTGGCCAGGGACCATTCCGTCGCTGGTTCTGCGACTGCGCCGAGTACGCCGCACCGCTGACGAGAAGCGCCTATGCCTTTTGCCGGCACACCCAGATCATCTCGAGCCGGCTCGCGGGCCATCCGTTCCAGCCGGGGGCGCCGAAACACACGGCGACCATTCTGCAGTTCTCGCCCCGGATTCGGGCGCTGACGGCCCGGCGGCCCTGAAAGCCCCGTCCAGCCCGCATTCATGATCCGCTGATCGGCCCGCCCACGCCGCCGGTCGGCTCCGGCCCGCAGGCATCGCACGACGCTATTTCTTCTGGCACGATCGGGCCGCCAGGGATGGAAATGGGGGTTTGCATGCTCGGTCGTTTTCTCGAGCTCAGCGTGTATGCGCCGGACGTGCTCGAGTCGCTCGAGTTCTATCAGAAGCTCGGCTTCACGCAGGCGGAAGTCGGCGAGACCTGGTCGCATCCATACGGGGTGGTGACCGACGGGCGGCTCTTCATCGGGCTGCATCAATACCAGTTCGACTCTCCGTCTCTCACCTTCGTCAAGCCCGATCTCCTGCATCACGCCGACGCTCTGGAAAGCTCCGGCATCGAGTTCGCGTTCCGCAGGCTCGGCAACGACGTGTTCAACGAGGTGGGCTTCCACGATCCGGACCGGGTCATGATCACGTTGCTCGAGGCGCGGACATTTTCACCGCCGGCGCGCGACGGCGTCGAAACCTCGTGGTGCGGCTACTTCAGCGAGATCGGCATCCCGGCACGCGACCCGGATCGCTCCAAGGAGTTCTGGGAGCGACTCGGCTTCGTCGCCACCGACGAGCAGGCCGAGCCGTTCCGCCGCATCTCGCTGACCAGCGACCATCTCGATCTCGGTCTGTACGCCACGCGCGAGCTGCGCAAGCCGGTGCTGAGCTTCCTGGATCCCGAAATGTCTTCACGGCTCGCGCACATCGAGAAGCTGGGGATCGAGCGTTCGTCGCGCCTGCCCAGCGCGTTCGATCGCGACACCAGCGCGCTGCTCGTGGCCCCGGAAGGCACGTCGCTCCTGCTGCAGACGGGCGACCCGTAGCCGTCCGGCTGTGCGCCGACGCTGCGATGCGCGGCGCCGACAGCTGGATTTCCGGCAGTCCTACGCGCCATCGTGGCATGCCGGCCATGGGCAAAGTCCCGCGTTTGCAGCGGCTGGTACGCAGTGCACAGCGGCTGGTACCGAAAACGTGTCACTGCGGCGCAAAAGCACTATCCTTGCGCGCCTCGTGGCCGGCCCTGTGAACAACTACAACCGGCCCGCCAATCTCCAAAGGAGTCGCGGATGAACGCTCTGGTTCGTGCCCTCGTGCTGCTGCTGCTCAGCAGCCCGGTCTTCGCCGATGAAGGCATGTGGACTTTCGACAACTTCCCCAAGCAGCTGGTCAAGGAAGAGCTCGGTGTCGACATCAGCGACGCGTGGCTCGAGCACGTGCGCCTCTCGACCACGCGCCTCGAGTCCGGCTGCACCGGCTCGTTCATTTCCCCGGACGGGCTGGTGCTCACCAATCACCATTGCGCAAGCGAATGCCTCGCGCAGATCTCGACGCCGCAAAAAGACATGCTGAAGGATGGCTTCCTCGCGCCCACGCGCGCCGAGGAGCCGGCTTGCAAGACTGAGCAGATCTCGGTGCTCGTCAACATGGAAGACATCACCGCCAAGGTGAACGCCGCGACCCAGGGGCTCGATGACAAGACTGCGAACAGCGTACGCAAGAAGGAGCTGACCAAGCTCGAGCAGGCGTGCGAAGAGGCCGCGAAAAAGGACAAGCACACGGGCGCGCTGTCGTGCGAATCAGTATCGCTCTATCACGGCGGCCAGTACTTCCTCTACAAGTACAAGCGCTACAGCGACGTGCGCCTGGTGTTCGCGCCCGAGGACGACATCGCGGCGTTCGGCGGCGATCCTGACAATTTCCAGTACCCGCGCTACTGCCTGGACATGTCGATCATGCGTGTGTACGAGGGCGGCAAGCCCGGCAAGACGCCGAACTTCCTCAAGGTGAACTGGGCGGGCCCGCAGGCCGGCGACCCGGTGTTCGTGTCCGGACACCCGGGTGGCACGGATCGCCTGCTCACGGTCGAGGAACTGAAGTCGACCCGCAACGCGTTCCTGCCGTTCTGGCTGCTGCGCTATGCGGAGCTGCGTGGCCGCTACATCCAGTTCAGCAAGAACGATGCGGAGTCCTGGCGCATCGTGCAGGACCCGCTCAACACCATCGAGAATTCCATCAAGGTGCGCCGCAAGCAGCTCGATGCGCTGCTCGACGATGCGCTGATGGATTCCAAGCGCAAGGAAGAGGCGACGCTGCGCGAGAAGGTCGCGTCCGATCCGGCGCTCAAGACACTCGCGGGCTCGGCCTGGGATGATATGGCGAAGGCGCAGACCGCCTATCGCAACCAGGTCGTGCCGTACACTTTCATAGAGACCACCGCGGGCTTCAACAGCGAACTCTACCGTTACGCACGCGCGCTGGTGCGCGCGGCGGCCGAGCGTGCCAAGCCGAACGAAGAGCGCTTCCGCGAATACACCAACGCGGCGCTCCCCCAGCTCGAGCAGTACATGAAGGCCGATACGCCGGTCTACCCGTCGCTCGACAAGCTGACGTTGTCGTTCTCGCTCGAGCGCATGCGCGAGTGGCTCGGGCCGGACGCCTCGATCATCAAGAGCGTGCTGGGCAACGAGTCACCCGATACTCTCGCCGCGCGGCTGGTCGACGGCAGCAAGCTCGGGGACGCGAAAGTGCGCGCGCAGCTCTGGGACGGCGGCGCTGCCGCAGTCAACGCGTCGCAGGATCCGATGATTGCGCTCGCGCGCAAGGTGGACCCGGACGCCCGCGCGATCCGCAAGCGCTACGAGGACGAAGTCGAGGCGCCCACGCGCATCGCGAGCGAACGCATTGCGAAGGCGCGCTTCAAGATCCTCGGAACGAGCACCTATCCGGATGCGACCTTCACGCTGCGCCTCAACTTCGGCAAGGTCGAAGCATGGGTCGAGAAGGGCGAGCCCGTGGATCCGTTCACGACGCTCAAGGTGGCGTACGAGCGCACCACCGGGCTCAAGCCCTTCGCCATGCCGCCGCGCTGGGTGGAGATGAAGAACTCGCTCGACCTGAGCACGCGCTTCAACCTGTCCACCAACAACGACATCGTCGGCGGCAATTCCGGCAGTCCCCTGGTCAACGCCAGGGGCGAGCTCGTGGGACTCATGTTCGACGGCAACATCCACTCGATCTCCGGCTCCTACTGGTTCGATACCGAGAAGAACCGGGCGATCGCGGTGGATCCGACGATCATGAAAGAGGCGCTCACCAGGGTGTATCACGCCGATGCGCTGGTGAAGGAGATCTCCGGACGTTGAGCCTGCCTGTGAGACGTCGCTGACAGGCGACGCCGCGGGTCTGCGCACGGAATTTTGACGTGCGGCGCAGGACCGGCCGGAACCGGCCGGTCCTTTAACTCTTCTTAATACCTCACTGGTCGGGCGCCCAGCCGGAAAGGCGTTTACTGTCGCTGCCGTCAGGCCGCGGCGCCTGCCGTTCTGCGATTGATTGTGGGTCCCCTGGGCGTCCAACCGGGGAACCATCGCCGGTCACTTTGCATGCAAACCACCATTACAGACACCGCCAAGGGCCTTGCCCAGGCCCCGGCCCCGGCGCGCCCGGTCGTCAGCGTCGTCGTCCCGGTCTTCAACGAAGAGGCGTGCCTGCCCGAGCTGTTCGTGCGCCTGTACGACACGCTCGACCGCATGGGCGAGTCCTATGAGTGCATCTTCGTGGACGACGGCAGTCGCGATCGTTCGGTCGCCCTGCTGCGCGCCCAGTACGCAGCCCGGCCTGCCGAGACGCGCGTGATCCTGTTCCAGCGCAACTTCGGCCAACACGCCGCCATCCTGGCCGCTTTCGAGCGCGCCGCCGGCGACATCGTCATCACGCTGGACGCGGATCTGCAGAACCCGCCCGAGGAGCTCCCACGCCTGGTCGCGGCGATTCGCGCAGGTCACGATTACGTCGGCACGATCCGACGCGGACGCCAGGACCACTGGGCGCGCAAGTGGATGTCACGCGCCCTCAACGTCCTGCGCGAAAAAACCACGCACATCCAGATCACCGACCAGGGCTGCATGCTGCGCGCCTACGGGCGCGACGTGATCGATGCGATCAACGCGTCGCGCGAGGTCAACACGTTCATCCCCGCGCTGGGCTACCTCTACGCACGCTCGCCGACCGAGATCGAGGTCGCACACGAGGCGCGCCTCGCGGGCCATTCGAAGTACTCGTTCTACCGCCTGATCCGGCTCAACTTCGACCTGATGACCGGCTTCACGTTCGTGCCGCTGCAGCTGTTCTCGATGCTCGGCATGGTGGTCGCCGGTCTCTCGGGCGTGCTGGTCGTCTATCTCGTGGCGCGGCGCCTGATCATCGGTCCGGAGGCGGAAGGCGTCTTCACCCTCTTCGCGATCGCTTTCATGCTCATCGGGCTGGCGCTCTTCGGCATCGGCCTGATCGGCGAATACGTCGGGCGCACCTACGAGCAGGTGCGCGGCCGCCCGCGCTACATCGTCGCCGCGGTTCTCGAACCGCAACGCAGCCGCCAGCGCGAGCGCTTGCGTGTTTAGGGCGGTCGTCTTTGCCTACAGCGAAGTCGGTTTTCGCTGCCTGCGCGTGCTGCTCGATCGGGGCATCGATGTCCCCCTCGTGTTCACCCACGCAGACGCCCCGAACGAGCAGCACTGGTTCGGGAGCGTGGCCAAGCTCGCCGCAGAACGCGGCGTCGAAGTCGTAACGCCGCAGGATCCGGATTCACCCGAGTGGCTGGAGCGCGTGGCGGCGCTCTCGCCCCATTACCTGTTCTCCTTCTATTACCGCTCGATGCTGGGTCCGCAGCTTCTCGGCTGTGCCCGCTGGGGTGCGCTCAACATGCACGGCTCGCTCCTGCCGAGATATCGCGGGCGCGCGCCCGTCAACTGGGCGATTCTCAACGGCGAGCGCACCACCGGCGCGACGCTCCATGTCATGGTGGCCAAGCCCGATGCGGGCCCGATCGTCGCGCAGCGGGCCGTGTCGATCGGCATCAACGACACGGCGCTCACGGTGTCGCAGGCAGTCGCGGCAGCGGCCGCGCAGCTGCTGGAGGAGTCTTTGCCGCTGCTGGCGGCAGGACCGCCGGCCTCACGCCCGATGGATCTCGCGGCGGGCTCCTACTTCGGCGGACGGACCCCGGAGGATGGGCGGATCGACTGGTCATGGCCCGCGGCGCGCGTGCACAACCTGATCCGCGCGGTCGCGCCGCCGTTTCCCGGCGCGTTCACCGACCGCCGCCAGCAGCGATTCCTGTTCGAGTCCTCGCGCTGGACCGGCGAACGAGCGGTGCATCGTGACGCCGCGCCGTGCCTCTACATCGACAAGGACAAGCGCCTGTACCTCGACTGTGCCGACGGCGTCCGCCTCGAGATTGCGTCGCTCGTCGTCGATCGCACCTGGCTGGACGCGCGCGAATTCGCGCGCCGCTACGGCACCGCGCCGCTGTCACTCACCAGTTCCTCTGCAACGGAAGCCTCTGCTCATGAAAAAGCTGCTCATTCTCGGCGTTAACGGCTTCATCGGCCATCACCTGAGTGAAGCCGTGATGCGCGAGACCGACTGGGAGGTCTACGGCATGGACCTGGAGAGCGACCGGGTCGCGCGCCTGCTCGACAACCCGCGCTTTCACTATTTCGAAGGCGACATCACCATCAACCGCGAATGGGTCGAGTACCACATCCGCAAGTGCGACGTGCTCCTGCCGCTGGTCGCGATCGCGACACCGGCGAGCTACATCAGCG
>DATBIF010000061.1:0-1639 GCA_036557045.1 Steroidobacteraceae bacterium | reverse complement strand
GCCACACGCGCATCCGTCAAGCTCTTGAGATCTGCGGCACTCGGATGCGTCATTCCCACAGTGCCGGAAGACGTCTCTGCTGCGTAGGCAAGAGGTGATGTCGTTATGAGAACTGCAGTCGTTGCAACGGCTACTTTCGTGATCATCATCGCAAGCTCCTGGATCTCGTGTTCGCCCCGGGGCGGAAGGTGGCAATCGGGGCCACGGGGCTAGTTTGATTCAGGTCAAAGAAGACGTTCACGCGTTGGTGAGTTTCGCCGGCTGTCGCGCAGGGCAAAAGATTTGTGACGTGACACTGATCACCAGGTTCCTGCGAGACGATGTCTCTAATGTTATCAATGGGTTCTCTTGCTCGCCGGCCCTGTCATCGAACAGGGCTGCCGACTTCCGTTATTGAACCCGACCCGGACCCTCCGGCGGCATCCGCTTTCGCGCCGCCTTCAGGGGCGCAGCAGACACCAGGTGCACCCGGATGTGCGGTCGGTGCTTTGTGAGTGAGTACGAGCTCTAGTCCAGCCCCGCGCGACACAGCGCGTCCAGGAAATGCTCGCGCTCCGCGCCCTTCAGCGGAAGCTGGTTTGCGACCCAGGCGAGCGAGATGTTGGGCTGCGCCCGGCGCAGCTCCCGCAGCGACGTTCGCGCAAGCTCCGTGTCTCCGGCCATCGCGGCTGCGGCGGTGAGCACGCGATGCGCGCCGACGAAATCGCCGCGCTGACGACTGCCGTCGCGGCACAGCCGGATTGCCTCGGCATAATCGGCTTCGACGAACGCGGCATAGCCGGCGACACCGTGATAGATCGCAGCAAAGGGATCGCGCGGGCTGAGCCGCATCGCGCGCCGGGCTGCCTCGCCGCCTTCGCGCGAACGTCCGGTCCATGATAGCACCAGTCCGAAATAGCCCAGCGCCAGCGAGAAATTCGAATTAAGGCGCAGCGCCGTCTCAAACGCCGCGAGCGCATCGTCGATCCGGCCCCGATAAGAATAGGCGCAGGCCAATGCGAGATGCGCCCAGGGGTCCTCGCCATCAGCGCGAACCGCTGCGAGGCCCGCGCGCTCGGCGATCGGGGTGGCGGTCGCAGCCTCCTCCCATCCCATATGGGCGCCGAAGGTGTGGCTGACCGCAAGCACGGCGAGCGCCTGCGCATACTCCGGATCGATGGCGATGGCCTGCTCGAGCAGCTTTTGCGCCAGCAGATTATCCGCACGCGTCACGCGCCAGAAATGCCAGAGCGCGCGCATCACCAGATCCCAGGCATCGAGATTTTCGGGCAGCTTGCGCTGCGCGCGAAAGTTCTCGGCCGCGTAGAGCTGCGGCTCGATCGCGGCAACTATCGCCTCCGTGATCTCGTCCTGCACTGCGAATACGTCCGACATGTCGCGGTCGTAACGCTCGGCCCAGAGCTGGCTTCCGGTGGCAACATCATTGAGCTGAACGGTGATGCGCACCCGCGCGCCGTCCTTGCGCACGCTGCCTTCGACGACATAGCCGACGCCGAGCTCCTCGGCGATCTGCTTCAAGTGCACCGCCCTGCCCTTGTATGAAAATGAGGAGTTGCGGGCGATGACGAAGAACCAGCGGAGCTTCGACAAGGCGGCGATGATATCCTCGCTGATGCCGTCGGAAAAATATTCCTGCTGC
>DATBIF010000060.1:0-10906 GCA_036557045.1 Steroidobacteraceae bacterium | reverse complement strand
GCGCAGACTCACAGAGGTTCTCCTGGTTCGCGAGACAGAAGCGGCACTGCCCGCAGGTGTAGCCCAGCCATGGAACCCCGAGCCGCGTCCCGGTGGCGAAGCCGACGTCCGCGCCGCGATCCACCACCTCTCCGACGATTTCATGGCCTGGAACGATGGGCAATCGCGTGCCGGGCAGTTCGCCATCGACCACGTGCAGATCGGTGCGGCACACGCCGCAGGCGCGGACTCGAAGCACAACCTGTCCAGGACCGGGGGATGGAACCCCGCGTTGTTCCGCACGCAGCGGCTCTCCGATCCGATGCAAAGCCAGGAATGTGGCCACCTCTGCTACGCCTTCCGCTTGAGCGATAGATCACCGACATCATGCGCCGCGCACGGCACCGCCGAAAACCTGCCTCATGCAGCAGCCCTGCCTGGAAACGGGCGGCGCGCCCGTTGCAGCGCTCACGCGGGCGCCATACGTAGTTGTCGCAACCCCCTACGCATCGCTCCCGATGCCAGGGACGGCGGTAACGCTGCACCATTGGCACGGTTACACCCGGGAGCCATCGCCATGCCATCGATCCGCCGCATCTTGGTCGCAGTCAAGGACACGAGCACGAAGAACCACGCGGCGGCCATGAAGGGCGCACAACTGGCCCGCGCACTGGGAGCACGGCTCGAGCTGTTTCATGCAATCGACACACCGGTTTATGTCTATGCCCTGAGCCCGCCCGATCGCGCCGTCAAGCGGCAGCAGGAGCGAGCACGAGCACAGCACCTCCGTGCCCTGGAACGAATCGCCACGGCGATACGCCGCCCGGGCCTGAAGGTCTCGACGACAGTGGAATGGGATTACCCTTCGTATGAAGCCATCATCCGGCGCGCGCAGCGGATCCATGCGGATCTGATCGTCGCGGAACGCCATCCGAAACGCCACGTCGCGCCCGGCCTGCTGCAGATCGCGGACTGGGAATTGTTGCGGTTGAGTCCACTGCCCGTGTTGCTGGTGAAGAGCACGCGACGCTATGTGCGCCCTGCGGTCCTCGCCGCGGTGGATCCATACCACCTGTATGCGAAGCCGGCGCGGCTGGACACTGAAATCCTGCGCATCGGCAAGACCATAGCAGGCGGGTTGCGGGGTGCCCTGCACGTCATGCACGCGTATGTGCCGATACTCGCGGACGTCCCGAAGGGGACCGTCTCGAGCGAGGACGTGACCGCAGACATCGAAAGGAAGGCGCTCGCGCGGGCGCGCGCCGTATTCGAGCGCTTCGTTGGTTCGCACTCCATCCCGGCCAGGCGGCGACATCTGGTCGAGGATCGCCCGATGCTCGCCATCCCGGAAACCGCGCGTCGCACCCGAAGCGCGATCGTTGTCATGGGTGCGATTTCCCGCTCGGGGCTCAAGGGGGCATTCATCGGCAACACCGCGGAACGGGTTCTGGATGATCTGAGCTGCGATCTGCTGGTCGTCAAGCCGCGCGGTTTTGCCAACCGCGTGGCGCGCGGCCGGCGTGGTCCGCTTATCGCGCCGATCCTGCCGATGATAGCCTGAACACAGCGCACGGCAGACTTGCAGGAGCGACATGAGAACAGCGACGCTCATCATCACGGGATCGGTGCTCGCGCTCGTCGCACGCCAGCTCGCTGCAGAAACCCCGACCTTCGCCGAGAACACCGCCGCGGCCATCGGAGAGTTCCGGGCCGCCCTGGCATTGACACCTGATCTCGGGCACGGCAGGCAGCTGTACGACACTTGCGCTGCTTGCCACGCGGCGGACGGGCGCGGCACGCGCGATGGGACGGTCCCTGCGATCGCGGGCCAACACGTCTCGGTCCTCGTCAAGCAGCTGGTCGACTTCCGGCATGACCGGCGTTGGGACGAGCGCATGCAGAACTTCTCCTCGACCCATCATCTGCAGGACGCCCAGGACGTGCTTGATGTGGCCTCTTACGCGGAAAGCCTGCGACGCTGGCCGCCGCTCGAAGGCGGCACCGGCGATGGCAAGTCACTGCAGCGGGGCGCCAACGAATATTTCATCCGCTGTGAGCGCTGCCATGGGCCGCTGGGAGAGGGAGAGCTGCGGCGCATGCGGCCGCGCCTCGCGGGGCAGCACTACGAATATCTGTTGAAGGAGATGACGCAGACCGCGGCCGGCGAGCGACCGGGCATGGATGCCGAACACGTCAAGCGCATCAAGGCGCTGACGACCGAGGAACGGCAGGGCATCGCGGACTACCTTTCACGTCTCAGCCCCGATCTCGCGTCCAACCCGTCGCGCGATCACTGACGAGGTCGCGCAATCACTGACTGCGTTCAGTGATCCGCACTCCATCGGCGACGCGATCGCTCGGGCGCACGACAATCCGTTCGCCCGCCCGCACGCCGGAGAGCACTTCCGCCTCGAGGCCGTTCGTGTGCCCGATGCTCACTCGACGCGCCTGCGCGCGCCCCTTCGTGAGCACGAACACTGCCCACGCCTCCCCTTGGCGAAAGAGTGCCGAGAGTGGCACGTGCACGACGTCCGCCGCTTCCCACAGCACGATGTGCGGTTCGACCCGGTAACCATGGCCGAGGCGCTGCCAGGACTGCGGCGGATCGAGCAGGTCGATGATCACGTTGACGCGCTGCTCCTCGATGCCGAGCGCGGAGACTTTCAGGAACCCATACGGCTCCACGCGCCGCACCACGCCCTCCAGCGGCCGCTCCCCGCCCCACGCCTCGATCAGTGCGCGCTGGCCTTCGCGAACGCGCACCGCATCTGCCGACAGCAGGTCGACGACGATCTCGAGCTGGTGCGGGTCACCCACCTCGACCAGCGGCTCGCCTGACGGCACGATGCGCTCGCTCTGGTTCGGCACCCGCAGCACCGTTCCACTCACGGGCGAGAACACCGTGATGCAGTCGCAATCCGCGTGGCGCGCAGTGAGCTTGGCGGGACTCAGGAGGCGCGCCTCCGCCTGCGCGTACTCGGATTGGCGCATCTGCAGCGTGGCGCGTGCCTCGCCAACCTGGGCCTCGGCCGTCCGTGCGCGCCGCTCGGCCGAATCGCGCTCGTTCTCCGACGCGGTGCGCTGCGCCGCCAGCGCCTCGATGCGCTTGTACTCGGCCTCGGCAAAGTCACGCTCGGCCTGCGCGCGCTCGAGTTGCGCCTGCGCATAGTGACGCGCGGCAGCCGCGGTATCGCGCGCGGCCTTCGCCTCGGCGGCGCTGCGCGGATCGAGAAACGCGGGATCGTTCGGCTCGATGCGGGCGATCACGGTCTTCTGCGCCTCGACGGCATCGCCTACTTCGAGGTCGATGCGGCGCATGAGTCCAGGGATCGGCGCCGAGACCACGAACACATCGCGCACACGTGTCTCGCCCTCGTCGCTCACGCTGACCTGCATCGGTCCGCGCTCCACGGACACGACATCGACGGAGACCGGCTGCGGGCGAAAGAGCCACGCCAGGGTGAGAAGCAGGCCGAGGCCGAGCGGGCTCCAGAACAGCAGGCGGCGGCGCAGGGTCGGAGTCATCGTTTCATTCCCGGGTCTTGAGGACTGCGATCAGGTTGAGGCGATCGAGGCGTGAGCGCACCAGCAGGGCCGAGGCGGTGGCTCCCGCGAGTCCCACGACCATCGCCCAGCCGTAGGTGGAGGCGTTGATGACGAAAGGTACACGATACAGCTCGGTCTCGAACGCACCCACGATGATGCGCGCCAGCCCGTAGCCGATCAGGCAGCCGAGCGGCATGGCGGCGAGCGCGAGCAGGCCGCCTTCGCCGAGCAGCAGATACGAAATCTCGGCGCGCGAGAAGCCGAGCACACGCAGCGTCGCGAGCTCGCGTCCGCGCTCGGAAAGTGCGATGCGTGTGGCGTTGTAGGTCACGCCGAACGCGAGCATCGAGGCGAACACCACGAAGAACGAGACGAAGATCATGAGCGTGCGCGCCATCGTGTCGTTGAAGGTGCGCACGGCCGCCTCCTTCAAGGTCACCGCACCCACCCAGGGCGATTCCTTCAGCGCGCGGAACAGCGCGCTGCGCTGGCGCGGATCGACTCGCAGGTGCACGGCCGTGACGCTCGGCCGCTCGTGCAACAGCCGCGACACCGCCCCGATCTCCATGTACGCCGGTGAGCCGATGTAGGTCTCGAACAGGCCGACCACCGGAACGTCAACGATCGGGCGGCGCCCCTCGAGAATTTCGATCGTCACCCGATCGCCGGACCGCACGCCGAGGAGCTTCGCCAGCATCGTCGAGATCACCAGTCCGTCGGGCGGCAGATCGAGCGCGCGGCCGGAGGAGTCGTACACCCGGTACAGCTCCTGGTGTGCCGGCAAGCCCTGCACGGCCTCGCGCTCCTGGCGCGGCCCGTAACGGAACCGCGCGCTCACGAAGCGCGCGGGCTCGGCGCTCATGACGCCCGGAAGCCGTGCGAGGTCGCGCACGATCTCGCTCGAGCGCGGCTCGACGAATCCCACCGTGATGTCCTGCCCCTGCGCCTGGAAGAAATACACATCCAGCATGTGGTGGATCGCATCCAGCCATTGCATCGAGATCACGAGCACCGCCACCGACAGGCCGATTCCCGAGGCCGTGAGGAACGAGCGCACCGGCCAGCGCACGATCTGCCGCACGATGATGCGCGAGAGCTGCTCGAGCGAGCGGCCGAGGCGCGTGCTGCCGATGCGCAGGCGATGAAAGAGAGGCGGAGCCGGCGGACGCATCGCTTCCGCGGGAGGCAGCCTGACGGCGGCACGCACGGCGCTCAATGCGCCCACCAGTGCAGCGCCCAGGCTCGCGAGCGCGGCGATGGCATAGCCACGCGGACCCGGGTGATAGAGAAGGAACGGAAAGTGATAGAACTCTGCATACAGGCGGGTCTCGAAGTGGCCGAGCCAGGAGCCCAGCGCCCAGCCGAGCGCCACGCCCAGCGCGCCGAGGGCGAGCACGAATTCCATGTAGTGCACGGCGATGTCGAGGTTGCGGTAACCGAACGCCTTGAGGAGCCCGATCTCGCTGCGCTCCACCGCGATCAGCCGCGCCAGCACCATGTTGGTGAGAAAGGCCGCTGCGGTGAGGAAGATCGACGGCAGGATGCTCGCCAGGGTCTTGAGTTGCTTGATCTCGTTCATGAGAAACCAGTTCGAGAGCTGGTCGACCCGTGCGTAGGCGCCCACCCCGCCGTAGCGGGCGAGTATTGCGTCGATGCGCTCCACGACGGCCTGCGGATCCGTGCCGCGCAGGAGCGAGACGCTCACTTCGTTGAACGCACCGTCCAGGTCGAAGGCTGCCTGCAGAGCCGTCTTGCCCATCCAGAGGACACCGAAGCGCAGGTCATCGGGCATCAGCGCGCCGGGCGCGATCGCGTACACGTACTCCGGCGACAGCGCGAGCCCCACGACACGCAGCTCGCGCCAGCGGCCGTTGATGATGGCGCGCAGCGTGCTGCCGATCCCGAGGTGATGCGCGTTGGCGAAGGGCTCGGACAATACCACTTCGTTCTCCGCGCCGAGGCGCGGGTAGCGCCCGTTGCGCATCGCGAGGCGGTTCAGCCTGGGCTCCGCGTTGTCGGGCAGCGATACGAGCTGCCCGACCACCGGCTCTTCGAATCCTTCGATATCGAGCACCGCGTGGCGCACGACACGGGTCTCGACCGATTGCACGCCCGGGATGGCGCTCACGCGCGCGGCGATGTGTTCTGGCGCGCGCTCGACGCGCGCGAACACCTGCGCAAAGGCGTAGCGGTCGTAATAAGCGAGAGCCGTCTCCTGCAATGCCTCGAGCGTCGTGAGGGACATGACCAGTACGCCGACGCCCGAAGCGATCACCAGGGCGATGGCGAGCACCTGGCCGCGCAGGCGCCAGAGATCGCGCAGGAGCTTGCGATGCAGCGGCGTCATCACCATGCGAGCTCGCGCGCGCGCCGGCGCGCTGGATTGCGCCGCTCGGACTGGATGCGACCGTCGCCCATCACCAGCACGCGATCGGCCATGTCGGCAATCACGGCGTTGTGAGTGATGAGAATCGTCGCCATCGCGAGCTCGGCATGCGTCTGCTCGATGGCCTCGAGCACCAGCACCCCCGTCTGGCTGTCGAGTGCTCCCGTCGGCTCGTCGCACAACAGAACCGCCGGACGCTTGGCAATCGCGCGTGCGATGGCAACGCGCTGCTGCTCGCCACCGGAAAGCTGCGCGGGAAAGTGCTGCAAGCGCTCTTCGAGACCCACCAGGCGCAACGCTGCGTCGGCCGGCATCGGTTCGCGGGCGATCTCGGTGACGAGTTGCACGTTCTCGATCGCCGTGAGGCTCGGCACCAGGTTGTAGAACTGGAACACGAAGCCGACGTGCTCGCGCCGGTAGCGCGTCAGTTCCCCGTCGCCGAGGCTGCTCAGGTCCCGTTCCTGGTACCACAGCCTCCCGCTCGAGGCCGAATCGAGCCCGCCGAGAATGTTGAGGAGGGTCGACTTGCCACTGCCCGAGGGGCCGAGCAGGACGATGAGTTCGCCCGGACTCAGAACCAGATCGACGCCACGCAGCGCATCCACCTGGACCTCACCCGTCTGGTAGACCTTGGTAAGTGCTTGTGCGCGCAGGGTAGGAACCGAACGGGAAACGGTCATCTGGATATGCTCAACTGCGCTGCGAAGACTCGGAATCGGGGTTTGTACGGACCCGCTGCAAAAACTACAATCCATTTCCGGAGCCAGGCACGCAGCGCTGTATCAAAGATCTCTCATGGCGCTCCAGTTATCCTCCGAACTCGTACGCCAGGTCCTGGAAGCCGCGCCCGACGCGATGGTCGTCGTTGATGCGAGCGGCACGATCCTGTTCGCGAATCGCCAGGTCGAACGGGTATTCGGATACCCGAGCGCTGAGCTGGTCGGGCAGTGCGTCGATAACCTGCTGCCCGAACGCTTCCGGGGACGCCACCCGGGGCATCGCCGGCAATTCGGCGCCGATGGCCGCTTCCGCCCCATGGGCGCAGGCCTCGAGCTGTTCGCGCGCCGGCGCGACGGCACCGAGTTCCCGGTGGAAATCAGCCTCAGCCCCATCGAGGACGCCGATCGGATCCTGGTGGCCGCCGCCATCCGTGACGTCACCGATCGCAAGCGTATCCAGTCCGAACTGATCGCGGCGCGTGAAATTGCGGACCGCGCCAACCTGGCGAAGAGCCGCTTCCTGGCGACTGCCAGTCACGACCTGCGCCAGCCTCTGCAGGCACTCGCGTTGCTCAACGGCACGTTGCACCGCATGACGAACGACGCGGGTCTCACCGAAGCGCTCCAGCAGCAGGATCGGGCGATCGGCGCAATGTCTCGGCTACTCAACGCGCTGCTCGACATCAGCAAGCTCGAATCGGGTGCGATCAAACCCGAGCCGACCGACTTCACGGTGGCGGCGCTACTCGAGGAACTGCGTGCTGAATTCGCCGCCCTCGCCGCCAACAAGGGCCTCGAGCTGCAGGTGGAGCTCTGCGCCGATCATGTCTACTGCGATCGTTCCCTGGTCGAGCAGATCCTGCGCAACCTCGTGTCGAACGCCATCAAGTACACGCGCAGGGGGGTGGTACGGCTGCGCTGCCTGCACGAGACTGCTGCGGTCCGTGTCCAGGTGCTCGACACGGGGATCGGCATCGCCTCGGGCGAGCTCCCCTATATATATGATGAGTTCTACCAGGTGGGCGTGGCCGCCAACTCGGTGCGCGAGGGTTTCGGGCTCGGGCTGAGTATCGTTCATCGCCTGGTCAAGCTTCTCGACCTGAACCTCGAAGTGCAGTCAGAGGTCGGCAAGGGCTCGGTCTTCACGCTGGACCTGCCGCCGGGTTCCGGTGGCGCCGTCCGCAAGCACATCGAGTCGCCGGCGCGCGCCGCCGCTGCGAATGTGCAGAGCGCACAACGGCCGCATGTCCTGCTCGTCGAGGACGATCCCGCGGTGCTCGCCGCAACGCGCATGCTCCTCAAGGTCGACGGCTACCGCGTCACTACTGCAGGCTCGCTGATCGAAGCGGAGGAGCACGCGCGCGAAAACCCGGATATCCGGGCGCTGGTCACGGACTACCACCTGGGCGCGGAGCGCACCGGGACAGAAGTGATCGCCAGCCTGCGCAGCATCCTCGACCCGAAGCTCAGGGCGATTCTCGTCACCGGGGACACATCGCGCGCCATCAAGGAACTGCCCCCCGATGAAGGTGTGCGCGTGATCAGCAAGCCCGTCGACGTGGAGGAGCTCCTGGCGCTCCTCAGGGCCCTCACCACGGCGTAGGCGGATTGCGGGCACTACGGATTGCCCGCCCCCGCAGCAGCGACGATGCTTCGAGCCAGGTGAGGGTCTGGAATATGAAGGCACAAGTCAGGTCAAACACACGCCACGTGGTCATCGCGTTCATCATCGCACTGCTCTTGCTGGTGATCGCGACCGTCGCGGCGCGCGTGCTGTGAGACGGCGCCGTCCGTCGTAAGGCGCGCGTCGCATGCTCGATGCATTTACGCGCGAGCCGCGCGTGGCGTATTTCTCGATGGAAGTCGCGCTGCGCGAAGAAATTCCTACCTATGCGGGCGGACTCGGTATTCTTGCCGGCGACACGCTGCGCTCGAGCGCCGACCTGGATCTGCCGCTCGTCGGCGTGAGCCTGGTGAGTCGCGCGGGCCACTTCCGCCAGCAGATCGACGCCGGCGGCAACCAGCTCGAGCGACCTGCGCTCTGGGAGCCAAGCGGCTGGGCGCAACCGCTGGATGCGAAGGTGGCGATCGCGATCGAGGGTCGCCCGGTGTGGATCGGGGCCTGGCTCTACGTCGTCGAGAGCCACATGGGCGGGAGGGCGCCCGTGATCCTCCTCGACACCTGTCTCGACGAGAACAGCCCCGAGGATCGTGAAATCACCCACCAGCTCTACGGCGGCGACGAAACCTACCGCTTGAAACAGGAGATGGTGCTGGGCATGGGTGGCGTGCGCCTGTTGAGCGCACTCGACTTCACCATCAGCGCGTATCACATGAACGAAGGCCACTCGGCGCTCCTCGGGGTGGAACTGCTGCGCCGTCATGCGTACCCACCCGAGGATCTGCGCCCGGGCGAGGCCTGCTTCGACTTGCCGCGCGTGCGCGAACTGTGTCGCTTCACGACTCACACGCCCGTCGAGGCGGGCCACGATCGATTTTCCTACGAACTGGTGACGCGAGTGCTCTATGGCGGCGATGAGACCAACAGCCGCGCGGCCGAGCTCACCGCGCTGAAGAGCCTGGCGGGCGAGGAGCAGCTCAACATGACGCGGCTCGCGCTCAACCTGAGCGAGTTCGTCAATGGCGTCGCGCAGCGGCACGCGGAGCTCTCTGCCAGGCTGTTTCCCGGCTATCGGGTGCGCGCCATCCCGAATGGCGTGCACCCATTCACGTGGACCGCACCGAGCTTTCGCCAACTCTACGATCGCCACGTGCCCGGCTGGTGCCACGAGCCGGAACTGCTGGTGCGTGTCGATGGCATTCCGGATGCGGCACTGCTCGATGCGCACGCACAGGCCAAGCGGCAATTCCTCGAGCGCGTGCAGGCCCTCACCGGCATCCGTCTCGATGAGCGCGTGCCGACGCTCGGTTTCGCACGGCGCATGACTGCCTACAAGCGGCCCGAGCTCCTCTTCACCGATCTCGAGCGCCTGCGCGCCATTGCGCGTCGCCAGCGCTTCCAGGTGGTGCTGGCCGGCAAGGCGCATCCGCACGATGCAGGCGGCAAGGCGGCGATCGCCCAGCTGCACGCGCATGCCCGTGCGCTCGCCGACACCTTTCCCGTCATCTACCTGCCCGATTACGACATGGCGCTCGCACGCCTGATGACCGCCGGGAGCGATGTCTGGATCAACACGCCACTGCCGCCGCTCGAGGCCTCGGGCACGAGTGGCATGAAGGCTGCCTTCAACGGTGTGCCCAGCCTCTCGGTGCTGGACGGCTGGTGGGCCGAGGGTTGGCTGGAAGGAATCACCGGCTGGAGCATCGACGATGCTGCGAACCTCTACGATAAGCTCGAACGGGTCGTGCTTCCTTTGTACTACGCCGCTGAACAGCGCGGCTGGTGCGCCGTCATGAAAGGCGCGATCGGCAAGAATGCTTCCTACTTCAACAGCCATCGCATGATGCGCCGTTACGCGACCGAGTCCTACCTGCGCTGATCGCTGGATTGCAAGCGGCTGACCAGGGTTCGTCCTCTTCCTGCCAAGTGGGTAGGTACTGTTACGAATGGTGTTCATCGCGCCGATGGCCGACCTTTCCAGTCCATGGTTTTGACCGACGCTACGCGGGAGCCGCGACGCACCGACTCGAGCGTTTCAGCACGCCCGCTGCGGAGGAATGCTGCAATCGGACGGCGCCTGCGCGAAGCGGCCCAGTTGCTCGAGCAACAGCGCGCCAGCCCGTTTCGCGTCAACGCCTACCGTCGCGCGGCGGACACGGTGGAAGCATTGCATGAAGACGTGGGCGAGCTCGCGCGCCGGCGCGACGAGGAGAGCCTGGAAGCACAACCCGGCATCGGCCGTGGCATTGCCGCAGCCATTCGGGAAATGGTCGCCACCGGACGCTGGAGTCAGCTCGAGCGGATGCGTGGCACGGCCGATCCGGTCGCGCTCTTCACGATCGTTCCAGGCATCGGGCCAGTGCTTGCGCAGCGGATTCACGATGCCCTGGGCATCGAGACCCTGGAGTCGCTCGAAGAAGCAGCGCATGACGGCCGGCTCGAACGCGTGGCCCGGATGGGGCCGCGCCGGTTACAGGGCATACGAGCGAGCCTCGAGGCAGCGCTCGGTCGATCATCGCTGCGTCGTGCTCGCTCTGACCGCGTGCGGCCCACGGTTGCGGAACTGCTCGCGATCGATGCCGAGTACCGCGCGGAAGCGGCGGCCGGGAAACTCCGGCACATCGCTCCGAAGCGTTTCAATCCAGCCGGGGAAGC
>DATBIF010000059.1:0-7993 GCA_036557045.1 Steroidobacteraceae bacterium | reverse complement strand
GGGTTGTTGCCCGGATTCTGCGGGTTGTGCGGGTTGTGGGTGGGATTCTGATTCGGCATGAGATGTACTCCGTTCTGTAAGGATTCCATTCCAGGATTACCTTCCCTGGCAGAGTAGTGCTGCAGACTCCATGCCACCGGTGTCGTCGCGCGGGAACTGGCGGTTCAGGTTAGGCTCTTAAACCAGGCAGGATTGTCGTTGAGGAGCGGAGAGCATGAGTGCGTTGAGACGACGAATGACGGCCATGGCGCTGGTCGGAGCGGCCCTGATCGGCGGTTGCCAGACGGTGCAGACCACCGCTCCGGGCGCGATCGGCATCGAGCGCAAGCAGCAGATGCTGGTATCCGAGGAGCAGGTCGAGCAGGGGGCGATGCAGGCCTACGCGCAGGAAGTGCAGAAGGCACGCGAGGCGGGCAAACTCAACACCAACCCGCAGGTCGTGCAACGCGTGCGCAGTATCGCGGAACGCCTGATTCCGCAGACGGCGACGTTCCGGCCCGATGCGCCGGGATGGAAATGGGAAGTGAACGTGCTCACGACCAAGGAGCTCAACGCCTACTGCATGCCGGGCGGCAAGATCATGGTGTACACCGGCCTCATCGATCAGCTCGAGCTCAGCGACGCGGAATTGTCGGCAGTGATCGGTCACGAGATCGGCCACGCCCTGCGCGAGCACAGCCGCGAACGCGTATCGCACGCCTACGCACAGCAGATCGCACTCACCGGGGTCGCGGCCGCCGCCGGCCTCGGGCAGGGCACGCTCGATCTTGCCAACGAAGTGGCCAACGTCACCTTCCAGCTGCCACACAGCCGCGAACAGGAAGCCGAGGCCGACCGCATCGGACTCGAGCTCATGGCGCGCGCCGGCTATGACCCGCATGCGGCCATCAGCGTGTGGCAGAAGATGCAACAGGCAAACCAGGGCTCACCGCCGGAATTTCTCAGCACCCACCCCTCGAGCCAGTCGAGAATTTCCGACCTTGAAGCCGCTCTGCCGCGCGTGCTGCCTCTGTATCAGGCCGCACATCGTTAGGGTAACTGCTGTGCACAGTTACCCTCAGTAATGCCGGGCGCCCGCGCCGATTCGCGCAGTCTGTTCCGGCCCGGCATCAACTGCTGGCGCAGCGTGCATGCGCCGCGGCTGGCGGTGCTCGTGGACGCCGCGGCCTATTTCGACGCTTTCGCAGCCACCGCCGAGCACGCGCAGCGCTCGATCCTGATCCTGGCGTGGGATTTCAACAGTCAGACTCCATTGCGTATCGCGCCCGATGGCGATGCGCTGCTGCTCGGCCCGTTTCTCAATTCGCTCGTGAGGCATCGCCTGCGCCTCGAAGTGCGCGTGCTCATCTGGGACTACCCGATGATCTTCGGCACCGACCGCGAGTTTCCGCCCATCTATGGACTCGGCTGGACGCCGCACCGGCGCGTCAAGGTGCGCTACGACAACACGCATCCGGTCGCGGCCTGCCACCACCAGAAGATCGTGGTCATCGACGACAGCGTGGCCTTCTGCGGCGGCATCGATCTCACGGCGCGACGCTGGGACACCCGCGAGCACGCCCCTGCCGATGCGCGTCGTACCGTCAGCGGCACAGCGTATCCGCCCTTTCACGATGCCATGATGATGGTCGACGGCGATGCGGCGGCTGCGCTCGGTGCAGTGGCGCGCGAGCGCTGGCGGGCGGCGACGGGTCGCAACCTGCGCCCTGCCACGCTGCACCCCGATGCATGGCCGCAGCAGTGCCAGCCACTCGCAACCCGTGCGCGGGTGGCGCTCTCACGCACGCAGCCGGCGACGGGCACTCGCGCACCGATCCGCGAAGTCGAGAGCCTGTATCTCGACCTGATCGCGCGCGCGCGTGATTACATCTATATCGAGAACCAGTACTTCACCTCGCAACGCATCGGCGATGCGCTCGCGGCACGGCTCGCCGAACGGAGCGGACCCGAGATCGTGGTGGTGCTGAGGCTCTTGAGCCATGGCTGGCTGGAGGAGCTCACGATGCACAACCTGCGCGGACGGCTGGTCGAGCGCCTGCGCGCCGCGGATGCCGGCAAGCGTTTTCATGTCTACTACCCGTTCATCGATGGCCTGGCCGAGGGCACCTGCATCGACATGCACTCCAAGCTCATGGTCGTCGACGATGCGTGGCTGCGCATCGGCTCGGCGAACATCTGCAATCGCTCGATGGGGCTCGACAGCGAGTGCGACATCACTCTCGAGGCCGATCACGAGGGGGTCGCCGCGCACATCCGCGCGTTTCGCGACGATCTGCTGGCTGAGCATCTCGGAGTCGAGCGCGCGCAAGTGGCGGCAGAGATCGCGGCGCGTGGCTCGATCGGGGCCGCGATCGACGCGCTGGGCAGCGCGAAGCGCGCCTTGCGCAGGCTCGAAGTCGAAGCGGTCTCCGATGCCGTGGTGAACCTGGCGAGCCTGGTCGATCCGGAGCAGCCGGTGGCGCTGGAAAAGCTGGAAGCGGAGTTTGGTCCGCGCGCCGCGAAGCGCCGCAACCTGTGGGGTCGCGTCGCGGCCGCTGCGGCGCTGCTGGTGGCACTCGCGGCGTTGTGGCGCTTCACGCCGCTCGCGAGCCTCGTGACCGCGGATCGCATCACCGGTTGGGCGGACCGTTTCGCACACAACCCCTGGGCGGCGGCGATCGTCGTGTCCGCCTATACGCCCGCCGCGGTGACGCTTTTCCCGCGTCCGCTCATCACGCTCTTCGGCGTCATCGCGTTCGGCCCGTGGCTCGGTTTCACCTATGCGATGTGTGGAATCCTGCTGGCGGCGCTGCTCTCCTACCTCGCGGGGCTGCGGCTCGATCGCGGCACCGTGCGTCGGCTGACGGGACCTAAGCTCAATCACATGATCGAGCAGCTGCGCCAGCGCGGCCTGGTCGCAATGACGGCGCTGCGGCTGGTGCCGCTCGCCCCGTTCGTCGTCGAGGGCGTGGTGGCGGGGGCGATCCGCATGAGCCTGCGCGATTTCATGCTCGGCACGGCGATCGGCATCCTCCCCGGCACTCTCGCCGCCACGGTGTTCGGCCACCAGCTCGAGGCCGCGCTGCGCGACCCGCGTCACATCAACCTCTGGCTCATCGCGCTCGTAGTGGTGGTGTTCGTCGTGGCAACGCTTGCAGTGCGTCGCTGGCTGTCAACGGCTCAATCCCAGGGACCTCATGAAAGGGCAGCGGCGCGGCATTGAGTGGACCGCGGCGCGAGGCGTGCCTGCCGCTCATCGCCTGCGGGTCGCCACTTACAACATTCATCGCTGCATTGGTGTGGATGGCCGGTGCGAGCCAGGCCGCATCGCCTCGGTCCTCGCGGAGCTCGATTGCGATGCGATCGGACTGCAGGAGGTCGACAACACGCCGGGCCCGGCGCCAAGCTCGATGCAGCTCGATTTCCTCGCGTCCGCGAGCGCAATGCGCGCGGTGGCGGGTTTGCGGATCCTGAGGCATCGCGGCCACTACGGCAACGCGCTGCTGACACGCCACCCGGTACGATCCGTGCGACGCCATGACCTGAGCTTCTCGTGGCGCGAGCCACGCGGGGCGCTCGACGTCGAGCTGGACGTGCACGGCACGCCCGCGCGCATGATCGTCACGCACCTGGGCCTGACGCCCGGCGAGCGTCGTCACCAGATGCGCAAGATCCTGGAAATCGTCGGCGACGTGGCGACGGCAACGCCGGTGGTGTTGCTCGGCGATATCAACGAGTGGCTGCCGCTCGGCAAGCCGTTGCGCTGGCTGCACGCGCTGTTCGGGCGGCCACCGGCACCGCGCTCATTTCCGTCTCCGTGGCCGCTCTTCGCGCTGGACCGGATCTGGGCCAGTCCACGCGCGGCTCTGCTGTCGGTGCAGGCGCACCGCTCGCCAAACTCACGCCGCGCGTCCGATCACCTGCCGGTGACCGCCACGATCGAAGTGCCGGCGGAAACCGCCGGTGAGCCGATGCCCTAGCGGGCGCGGCCGCGACGGATCAGGTTCACGATCGCGAGCAGGATGATGGCGCCCAGGAGCGATACCAGCAGGCCGCTGAAACTGAAGTCGCCCTGGTTGATGGTCCCGGTGCCGAACAACGGCGCGAGCAGCCAGCCTCCGAGCACGGCGCCGATGATTCCGACCACGATGTTGAGAAAGATGCCTTGCTGCGCATCCGTGCGCATGAAGAGACTGGCCAGCCACCCGACCAGGCCACCGACCACGAGCCAGATGATGATTGACATGGATCACCTCTTACCTGAGTTGCCGCCGATCCTTCAAAAGTCAGCCCTGGACATTCCCGGACCTGTCTCCAGGAGCAGTTGTCCCTCGTCCTGGCGCAGCGCCGCCGTGAACGAATCGCTCGTCGCCGGCCGCTGGCAGTACGCGGGCTCCGTCACCGAGGCAACGGACCTGGACTGCACGACCAGCGGCTGCTGGTCCGCGCCCCGGATCTGTCCACCGGACTGCAGGACCAGCAGCGTGAAAACCGTGGTTATCAGCGCTGTTCTCATTGGCTCATCTCCCTTCCGCTCTCGGAGTTGGTGTTAGCTGAATTTCTGCAAACCATGTGCCATGAGTTGAAGACGGCTCGAACGCAATCACGCCGTGCGCTGCCCGGCAAGCTTTGCTTGCGCCGCCGGAACTAATTGCAAATCGCCCGGCAAGCGATGAAACGCACCGAGGTCGTGCAAGGTCTCTCGAGGTCTCTGCGCCACGTGCTGGCCCGGTGCCTCCTCGTGGCATGTCGATTGCACTCTTCCTCGCACATGGAGCCCAGAGCGGCCTGCGGACACAGCTCGTGAGACCGCAGCGGCGTTGCCTGGCAGGGACAGAGGCGACCGGCAACGGGGTCGAAACGCGAGCTGGGCGGGTTGCGGACCGATCCGTCCGAGTCTCCGGGTCGCGCTGGGCTCCAACCAGCAGCAGGCCATTCGCGTACTACTTGTTGTCGCCGTTCTTGCTTGGCGCGTGGTTGCCGAGTACCGCCGCCACGTCTTCGAGCATGCTGCGCAGTTCCTCGGCGTGCTCTTCTTCCTTGGCAAGGATCGATTCGAGCATCCGGCGCGTGGTGGGATCGTGGATGCCGACGAACTGGATCATTTCGCGGTACGACTCGATGGCGACGCGCTCCGCGACCAGGTCCTCCTGGATCATGTCAACGAGTGACTTGCCCTCGCGGTATTCGGCGGCACTGCGTGTCGCGAGACCCTCAGGGTTGAAGTCCGGCGCGCCGCCGAGCTGCACGATACGCTCGGCGATCTGGTCGGCGTGCGTCTGTTCTTCCTGGGCGTGAACCAGGAACTCCTGCTTGATCGCCTCCGCAAGCACACCGTCCGCCATGAAGTAATGACGCCGATAGCGCAGGATGCAGACGAGCTCGGTGGCGAGCGCCTCGTTGAGGAGGCGCAGGACCACCTCGCGATTGGCGTCGTAACTGGGCGTGACCGCGCCGGACTGGATGTGCTCGCGCGCGCGCCGACGGATTTCCCGGATATCACTGAGGAAGGGCTGTTCGGCGCCGCTCTGTTCGCTGGACGCCCGGCTGCGTTCGGCCTGCTGCATGGGATTCCTCCCGCGATCGATGAGAACCAACCTGTGGAAACCAATGCGGCCTTGCCGGCGAGTGGCCCGCAAGGCCGCTGTCTGGCGCCGCTTTTCCCGCCCGGCGCCAGGTCAGCTCTTCTGGCCGTGACCAGCGCCGTGTCCGCATCCTGCGCATCCTTGGCGGCAAATTCCCTGGGGCATCCAGCTGCCCTAGATCCGCCGGCACCAGGCGGGAAAGCGACAACTCGTGAGATTCGCTACGTGCGACGCGCCACGCTCATGACGAAGGTGACGATCGCGCCGATCAGGAACAGCACGAACAGGATCTTCGCGAACCCGGCCGCACCCGCGGCGATACCGCCGAACCCGAGGAACGCAGCGATCAGGGCTACGATCAGGAACACGAGTGCGTAATAGAGCATGGTTATTCCCCGCATCGACGCTTAATGAACTTGATTGGTAGTACGATGCGACAACGCCCGCGGCCATACCGTCGGCACTCCACGACACTCCCTGTAGGACGATGCTCACACGCAGGATTTCATGCGCATGATGTGGCGCGACATCTTCAAGGTCTGGTTGCCGGTGCTGCTGCTCGCGGCACTGCTCGCGGGGCTGTACCTGCTGTTCGAGCAGCGCTATTCGCGTCTCAACGAGGTCAGCGTGCGTGTGCTGCAGATCCAGGAGCGGCAGAAACTCCTGTCGCGTCTCATGCAGCTGATGGCCGATGCCGAGACCGGACAGCGCGGGTTCCTTCTTACCGAGCAGGCCGAGTACCTCGATCCACTGATCAACGCAGCGCCGCGCATCCGCGACGTGCTGCAGCAGCTCGCTGCCAGCTATCAGCGCGACGGCCTGCCGCTCAACCCGGCGATCGAGCTCGGCCAGCTGTCGCGGCAGCGCTTCGAGATCCTGGAGCTTGCCCTGCGTCACTACGTGCAGTGGCGCAGGAGCGGCACCGCACCCATGATGCAGGCCTCCGGCAAGCAGGTGATGGACCAGCTGCGCGAGCGCATCCAGCAACTCGAGACGCTCGAATCGGAGCGCTTCGTGAGGTCGCTGACGCAGTGGCAGAGAGACCTGCGCACCACGCGCTGGAGCATGGCGGGCGCGACGCTCCTCAATGTGCTGCTGCTGGTGGCGCTCGGCTCGTTCCTGCTGCGCGATCTCAACCGGCTCAAGCGGGAGGCTGCGCAGCTGCAGCGCATGGTGGACGCGCGCACCCAGGAGCTGCTGTCGCTCTCCAATCACCTGCAGGAAGTGACCGAGCGCGAAAAGCAATCGCTGGCGCGCGAGCTGCACGACGCGCTCGGCAGTCTCCTGGTCGCAACCAAGATGGATGTCGCATGGCTGCATGCGCGCCTGCGCAGCCTCGATCCGGACCTGGAGCTGCGCTGGAGCCGCATCCAGGATTCGCTGGACCGCGGAGTGGACCTGAAACGTCGCGTCGTCGAATCGCTGCGCCCCACGCTGCTCGACAACATGGGCCTGTACGCGGCGCTGCGCTGGCAATTCGACGAGACCTGCGCGCGCAACAACATCAGGTGCACGCATCGGCTTCCGGCCGAGGAGCTGCAGTTCACGAACGAGGCGGCGATTGCGCTGTTTCGCGTGGCGCAGGAATCCTTCACCAACATCCTGCGGCATTCCGCCGCGGGCGCGGCGGAGCTCGACGTGACGGTGCGCGACGGCAGCCTGGTGATGACAATTGTCGATGACGGGCAGGGAATCTCGCCGGGAGATCATTCCACTGCGCGCCACGGAATCGCGGGGATGCGTCATCGCGTGAACGCACTCGGTGGACGCTGCGAGATTGCACGCCGCCCGGAAGGCGGCACGCGCGTCGAGGTGACTGTCCCGCTCGCGAACATCGTGAGACCCGCGGAGGAAGCGGAGATCGTACAGATCGCCGGCGTCAGGAGCCCGCCGGACTACGGCTCTCAGGCCGGGACCAGCTCCGGCGGGTGATTCTCTGGTGGCTTGCCGCGCAGCGTCTCGATGAGGCCCGGCAGGCGCTCGAAGTCACGTGCCTTGTCGAGGAAATAGTCTGCGCCCAGCGCCAGCGCCTGGCGCCGGTACTCCGGCAGGTCGTAATTGGTGAAGATGATCACGACCGGGCGAGCTTCGCGCCCGCCGTCGTTGGCTTCTGCGCGAGCGCTGAGCGCGCGCAGCACGCCAAAGCCAGTGCCGCGATTGAGCCGCAGGTCCAGCACCACTACATCGATGCCGCCGCGCTCGAGCGCTTCGATCGCCTTGTTCTCGCGATCGATCGTGTCGATGATCCTGAGTCCACGCACGGCGAGCAGCGATTCGCTGAGGCGCTCCGCCACGATGGGCGAGTCCTCAACGATCAGCACCCGCAGGACATCCATTTCACTGGCACTCACACTTTGACTCTGCTGCTGCTTGCAACTCTGGATTCTCCCCGCAACGCGGCGCGCGTGCTATCAGACGGCGCTGACGCT
>DATBIF010000058.1:0-4877 GCA_036557045.1 Steroidobacteraceae bacterium | reverse complement strand
GTCGCGGAGACCTGCGCTCCTGGCGTCGCCGTGACGCTTGCCCTCTACCTTCGCGCGAGCGGCGGCGACTCTGGTCATGAGCACCTCACGACACTCACGACCGGAGTGACTGCCAGCGTTCTCTGGATCGCCGCGGTGTTCTGCTGGAACGCGGGCCTGGCGCCGTATCGATTGTGGCGCGCGGCCCTGACGCGCATGTCGAAACTGGCCGTGGTTCGGCGCATCGACCCGCGCGTGATCCGGCGGGAGCTCGAGCAGTGCATCCGGCAGGGACAGGTGCTGATGGATACCCGCAACCCCTCGAAGCGGCACCTCTCCATGTGGTACGAGCGGGTCCTGCGCACGGCCGCGCGCGCCGGTCACGACCATCGCGCCCTGCTCGAAAACCTGGGCCCGGCGCCCGGGACACGCGGCGGGCCGCTCGAGCTCCTGATCCTCAGCAACCGCGTCGAGAAACTGCGCCTGATCCTGGATCGCGTGTCTCAAGCCCAGAAACCCAGCCTTACGGCCGTCGGTCCACGACGCGTCGCACGCGTCTGAGCTAGCGAAGCGCAAACGGTCCGGCGAAAAGAAAACGGCGCAAAAAAAAACGGCGGAATCGATCGATTCCGCCGTTCGAGTGCGCTGCGTGAGTGTTCAGCGCCGGTCCACCTTCTCAGGCCTCGTCTCGCCGGCGGACTTGGGCTCTGTGGGTCCCGTGGCTCTCGACGCGCTGGCGTTCGCATTCCCCGAGTGCGCGTGCTGCACGGATGCAGCGGCGCCCTGGCGGTTCACCTGCGCGTTCCCGCCACTCGACGAGTCGGCACCCGCCGACGCGTTCGCCGCGCCCGCGTCGCCGGTGAGACCGCCGTTGCCCGCACTCGAGGTGTCGAGTGCGCCACCGACCGAGAGGCCTCGATCGCCGGAGTTTGACGCCGGGCTTTCGCTCTTCGGCGCCTGCACGCCGGGCGAAGCCACGAGGTCGTGACTCAGCCCCGCGTCACCCTGACCGATCACACTCCCACTCAGCACGCTGCCGCCGGGCGTGGGCTGTGAAGTCGTCGGCTGCGCGCTCGTCGCGGTGTTCGCGGCACCATTCACGGTTCCGCTCGCAGAGCCCGCCAGCGAACCGCTGACGTTTCGAGCTTCGCCGACAGTCGAGGCTGCCTTGTCACGCCCCTGCGAACCTGTGGTCTGGGCCTGCTCGCGCGCCTTGCCCACGGTGTCCTGCGCGCGATCCGCGGTGCCCGCGGCAGTGCCCTTGGCGCGCTGCCCGACGCGACCGATCGCATCGCTCTGGCCGTCGATCGCGCCGGTGACGGAGCCATTGCCGGCGCCGTTCGCCATACCGCCGACGCCGCCCATGCCACCGTTGAGCGTGCCGTTCAACGCACCATTCGCTGAGCCACCCAGGCTGCCGCCCAGGACCTGTGCGTACACAGGCGAAGCGCTCGCCAGCACCGAGGCCACGGCGACGCTCGCCAAGAAACGATGAGTCTTCATGGTCATCACTCCTGTTTCACGTCGCGGCCCATCCGCGACCTTCAACAGCAATGACGACCGGGCGGGGCGATTTCTTCCCGAATGGGAGATTTGACTTATTTCGATCCCTCTTCTATATGCCCCGCGGCGGCGAGTTCCTCGCGCAGCCCGTCACCCACCAGACCGTTGCCATAAACGCGATCTGGCCCCGCAGCGCCGAGATCGATCGCCTGGGCGGTGAGAGCCCCGATCGCCGCATCGGCTGTTGGAGAGCCGGAGGCTTTCATTTGCATCGCGATCAGACCGGCCACTATGGGCGAGGCGAAGGACGTTCCCCGCACGGTGCCGAAAGCCTGCCCTGGAATCGCTGCCGCCATGTCAGCGCCGGGGGCTGCGAAATCCACTTGCGGGCCCCGCCCTGCTTCGACCAGCACGACGCGATGCGCATCTACTGCGGTTACACCGATGACGCCGTCGTAGGAAGCCGGAAAGAGCGGCGGCGCGGACGGGCCGTCGTTGCCCACGGCCGCGACGACGACCTGTCCATGCGCGAGCACGGCACGTACGACGTACTCGACCATCACGTTGCGTGGACCGACCAGGCTCACATTGATCACGGGCACATCCTCGGTCACCAGCCATGCAAAGGCGTCGGCCACGAGGTCCACGGAGCCGCCGCGCAATGAGCCGCAGAAGACGTCGGCGGCATAAATCTGCGCACCCGGTGCGGCGCCGTGAAATTGCCCGGCCTGTCCTGCGATCAGCGAGGCGACGGCCGTGCCATGCGGATCCGGCACGGCCTTGCCCCCGCAGCCGTGCCGGCGAATTTCGGAGCCTTGAAACACCGCATGCGTCGCATCGACGCCGCGATCGATCATGCCGATCTTGAGTTGGGGAGCGGAAACGTGCGCTTCATCGGTGGCGTCGGTCGATGCGGGCGCCGGCTCGATCTCTCCGACTTCCGTATAGACGTGATTGAAGTCATAGGCGCCTGTCGGATCCAGTTTCCTGAGTGTCCTGAGCGCGCGACTCGTGGACATACCGTGGGGTGGCTCCAGTGTCACGATGCGGGCCCCCAACCCCGCGAGAGCGGTTTCACGAATCACCGTGAACCCGGCAGCCCGTGCCTGATCGAGTGACGCCTCGCTCGGCGAATACGCCAGCACTTCACTGCGGATGATCGCGTTGCCCTTGGGGTCGGCCTCGAACGTGTCGCGGTGCCTGCGGATCAGCTCCTGCACCCGGATGAGACGCGCGTCCTGCAGTCGCTTCGGATCGAGCTGACGGGTGACACTGGATGCAGTCCCGTTGATGTCGACCGGGAGCTGCACCGGCAGATTCGGCACCGGCACCTGCGGGAGCACCTGCGCAGCGGCGGGCAGACCGAGAAAGCCAAATGTAATTCCTACCCAGGCGCCCGCCCGGATTCCGTGCCGGCGTGATCGCTGGAGCTGGCTGCGGCGTGGATCCATGCCCGTACCTTAGCCACGCGCGAAGCGCTTGCAACCGATTTATTTGTGGTGCCCGCTGGAAGAAAATGCCCTCCTGGATCGTCCACGCCACTACAGAGATGAGCCGCGCGCTGGAGCTCTTCCGCGATGAGATCATCGAATTGCTGCCGCGGCTGCGGCGCTTTGCGCGTGCGATCACGCGCAATCCGCACGACGCCGACGACCTGGTGCAGGTCACGGTGGAGCGGGCCTTGCGGCGGTTCGACCAGTGGCAAGACGAAGCGCGGCTCGAGAGCTGGATGTTCGGCATCATGCGCAATGCCTGGATCGACGAGGTGCGCGCGCGCGTGCGACGTGACCGGGTGCATGCGCCCGCGGAAGCCGGTGAGAACGTCGGCACGCAGTCGACGGACGTCGAGGCGATCGCGCTCCAGTCCGCACTCGAGCAGCTACCGGACGAGCAGCGCATGGCCGTGGGCCTGGTGCTCATCGAGGGTTTTTCATACAAGGAGGCGGCGGCAGTGCTCGAGGTGCCGATCGGTACGCTGACCAGTCGGCTGGCGAGGGCGAGGGATGCGCTCGCCGTGATCCTGGATGAGGGCCAACCATGACGATCAGCGACGAGATCCTGATGGCCTACGTCGACGAGGAGCTCGATGCGCCCGCACGCGCCGCAGTCGAGCAGGCGATCGCCGCCGACCCGGAGCTCGCACGCCGCGTGGCCCGACAGCGCGCGCTGCGCGAGACGCTACGCGCGGCTTTCGATGGCGTGCTGCGCGAGCCGGTGCCGGAGCGTCTCGTGGACGCGGCGCGCAATTCGCCCGCCCCTTCAAGCGCGACTCGTCAACCGGGTGTGAGTGATCTCGCGCAGGCGCGTGCCGCGCAGACCGCCCGGCGAGTCCGGCCGCGCTGGTCGTGGTCCCAGTGGAGCGCGATCGCAGCGAGCGTTGCGATCGGCGCCATCATCGCTCATTTCATGGTGAGCTCGCGCGATGCGGCCCCTTTCACCGAGGTCGACGGGAAACTGGTCGCACGCGCCGAGCTGGCGGATGCACTGACGAATCACCTCGCCAGCACCCAGGCGCCGGACTCGGAGACGCGGATCGGCGTGAGTTTTCGCTCGCGCTCGGGAGACTTCTGCCGCACCTTCGTGACTCGCGCTGACAGAGGACTCGCTGGACTTGCGTGCCGCGAGGGCGATCAATGGACACTGGAAGCCCTCGCGCGTGCGCAGCCCGAAGCCGGCGGAACGTACGGCACGGCCAGCTCCGCGCTGCCGGGTGCGGTACTGCAAGCGCTGCAGGAGCAGATTGCCGGCGAACCGCTCGATGCCGACGCGGAAGCTGCGGCGAAGGCGAACGGCTGGCGCGCCAAATAGCCTTCGGAACGTGATCGCAGGTAGAGTAGCGCCTTCCTGACCCAACCTGCCGGAGGACGCCGTGACGCCGTGGGAATTCGAAGGCCGCGAACTCATCAACTGCACTTGCGAATATGGCTGCAACTGTCAGTTCAACGCGCTCCCGGACAAGGGGCATTGCCACGCGGTCGGCGGCATCCAGATCGATCGCGGCCACCATGGCAGCACGAAACTCGACGGCCTGAGGATCGCGTCGGTCTTCAAATGGCCCGGTCCGATCCACGAAGGCCATGGCGAGGTGATCGCGTTCGTGGACGAAAGGGCGAATCCGGGTCAGCGCGAAGCGCTGCTGAGAATCATGAGCGGACAGGACACCGAGCCCTTCGCCACCGTGTTCGCGGTCTTTGCCACGACCATTGAGAAAATGCACGATCCGGTATTCACGAGGATCGACTTCGAGGTCGACGTCGATGCGCGCAAGGGGAAACTCTTCATCGAGGACTACGTCGAGATGAAGGGTGAGCCCATCCGCAACAAAGTCACCGGCGCAGAGTCACGCGCGCAGATCGTGCTGCCGGACGGCTTCGAATACACCGTCGCGGACATCG
>DATBIF010000057.1:0-6221 GCA_036557045.1 Steroidobacteraceae bacterium | reverse complement strand
CCTGTCACGCCGGGGGTCGCGGGTTCGAGTCCCGTCCGCTCCGCCAGCTTTCTTGAAGTCAGCCCATCGGGAACGCGCACGTCGAACCGTGCCGCTTCCTGCGCGGTCCATTGCATGAGCTTGACCAGGATTTCATACCGGTCACCCGATACATATGCCCGGCAATGAAAAGGAACTTCAACGCCTGCGCGAAGCCGCCCGTGACTGCAAGGCGTGTCCACTCTGGCGCCACGCGACGCAGACCGTGTTTGGCGAAGGACCGGCAGATGCGCGCGTATTGCTCGTCGGCGAGCAGCCCGGAGACCAGGAGGACCTGCAGGGGCATCCATTCGTCGGCCCGGCGGGCAAGCTCCTCGACCGCGCGCTGATCGACGCAGGAGTGGATCGGAGAGCGGTGTTCGTCACGAATGTCGTCAAGCATTTCAAGTACGAGCTGCGCGGCAAGCGCCGGCTGCACAAGAAGCCGATCCAGCGTGAGATCGACGCCTGTTACCAGTGGCTCGAGCGTGAAATCGCGCTGCTCGAGCCGCGCGTGATCGTGTGTCTCGGCGCGACCGCGGCGGGCGCACTGCTGGGCCGGGAGTTCAGGGTCTCGACACGAAGAGGTCAGCTCGTCCGCAGCGACCTGGCGCCGAACGTATTCGCGACCATCCACCCCTCGGCCATCCTGCGAATCCGGGACGCCGCGGAGCGCGAACGGGCCTACGAACAGTTCGTCGCGGACCTGAAGCTGATTCCTGGGCTCGAGTAACGGGGCGGGTGCCGCGGTTTTTGGCCTCTGGTACGATTCGCGCCCTTGTTTTCCTGAGACCGATCGAGAACCCATGCTGCAGAAGATCCACGACAAGATCACCGGCTGGATCGCGGCCATCGTGATCACTCCCATCTTCCTGGCGTTCATCTTCTGGGGGATCAACGTCGGCTTCGGCAGCGTCAACTACGCCGCCAAGGTCAGCGGCACGGACTGGCCGTGGTGGAAACCGTCACCCAAGGTCACGGCCGAAGAAGTGCGGCGCGCCTATCAGAACCAGCTGGCGCAATACCAGCAGCAGCTCGGCAAGGATGTTCCGCCGGAGATGCGCACGCGGCTCCAGGAGAACGTGCTCGAGGCCTACATTCGCAACGAAATCCTGACGCAGCACACGACCAGCCTCGGCTATCGGGTGAGCGATGCCCAGTTGATGAAGTCCTACGAGGAGATCCCGCAGTTTCAGATCGACGGCAAGTTCTCACCCGAGGTCGCCCAGCGGCTGCTCGAGGCGCAGGGCGTCTCGCCGGCGCAGTTCGAAGCGGAGCGACGCCGGGACCTGCAGATCTCGCAGCTGCAGAATGGCGTGGCGCTGACCGCCTTCGTGACGCCAAGCGAGATCGCGCGCGCCCGGGCCTTGCAGCGCGAGCAGCGCGAAGCGAGCTGGATGCTGATCCCGGCGTCCACATTCCTGGCCCAGTCGCAACCCGACGATGTCGCGATCAACGCCTACTACGAGAAGAACAAGGCGAACTTCATGACGCCCGATACCGTGGCGCTCAAGTATCTCGAGCTGAAAGTTGACGACATTGCCCAACAGGTCAAGGTCACCGACGAGGCGGTCGCTTCCTATTACGACAGCGTCAAGGATCGCTACGTGGAGGCCGAAAAGCGCCGCGGCCGTCACATTCTCATCCAGGTGCCCAGCGATGCGAAGGATGCAGAGGCACGCAAGAAGGCCGAAGACATCCTCGCCAAGGTCAACGCCGGCGGCGACTTCGCCAAGCTGGCGAAGGAATTCTCGCAGGACGCGGGATCGGCGGCGCAGGGCGGAGACCTCGGGTGGGCCGAGCGCAGCTATTTCGTGGGACCGTTCGCGGACGCGCTCTTCAGCATGAAACCCGGAGAAGTCCGCGGCCCGGTGCGCACCCAGTTCGGGTACCACATCATTCGCCTCGACGAGATCAAGGAGGCGAAGCAGAAGACCCTGCAGGAAGCGCGCGCGGAAGTGGAGGCCGAGTACCGCAAGCAGGAAGCCGAGAAGCAGTTCGGCGAGCGCCAGGAGCAGCTGGCAGACAAGGCGTTCGAGCATCTCGATGACATCGATGCGGTCGCGAAGGAAATGTCCCTGCCGGTGCACGAGATTGCCGAGTTCACCCGCACCAGCGGCGGTGCGCCGTTCGGCAATCGCGCGGAGCTGATCGCGGCCGTGTTCGACAGCGCGGACGTCCTCAACGGCCAGAACAGCCGCCCGGTTGAGTTGGCCCCTGGTGACGTCGTGGTGCTGCATGTGACGTCGCGCCACGAGCCGCAGCAGAAGCCGCTCGCGGACGTGCGGGCACAGATCGTCGAGCTGCTGCGCGCCGAGCAGGCGAGCGCGACTGCAAAACAGACCGCGACCGATCTCGCGGCCAGGCTCGCCTCGGGCTCCACCACCTGGAGCCAGGCGGCATCCGAGCACAAGCTCGAAGTCGAGGGACCCAAGTACGTGAGCCGCACCGACTCGACCATGCCGACGGAACTTCGCACGGCACTCTTCACGGCCGCGCGGCCAGAGTCCGGCACGCGCTACCAGTCAGTACCGATGGGCAATGGCGATGCGGCGTTGCTCGCTTTCTCCGGCGTGCGCCAGGACACCACGCCCGAGCCCGCCGAAGATCAGCGCAATCGCGAGCGCGAGCTCAGCGTGCGCCTCGGCACCGGCGAAGTCGTGAGCTACACGATGGCGCTGCGCGCCGCGGCGAACGTCACCAGGAACACCAAGATCTTCGAGTAGGGGCGGGTGATCCGGGCGATCTCCGGCCAGGGACTGGCCTCATCACTGCGGCGGTGACGAATGAGTGAACGCGCGGCTTGGCGGATTCCCCTGCACTGGCAGATCCTGATCGCGATCGCCGTGGGTGCCCTGGCTGGCTTCCTGGTCGGCCCGGACGTCTCCGTGCTCGGCGTCAAGCTCGTGTCGGTGTTCGACTTCCTGGGCACCCTGTTCGTCAATGCGCTGAAGATGCTGGTGGTGCCGCTGATCGTCTCATCCGTGATCAGTGGCGTGGCGAGCGTCGGCTCGGCGCGGGACCTGGGGCGCCTCGGCGGCAAGACGCTGCTCTTCTACATCGTTACCACGCTCATCGCGGTCCTGGTCGCGCTCACGCTGCTGCAGATCGTGCGTCCCGGGATCATCAACGGTGAGCCTGCCCGCCATCTGCTGGCATTGCAGGCGAGCGCGAGCGATGTCTCCAGTGCCGTAGGACAGGGCAGCGGCAAGCTCATCGACACCCTTCTGGGGATCGTTCCGCCCAACATCATCGAGGCGGCCATCGGCAACAAACTCCTCGGGCTGGTGTTCTTCAGCATTCTCTTTGGGTTCTTCCTCACACGCATTCCGGCAGAGCAGGCGAGGCCGCTGCTCGGGTTCTGGGACGGCGTGTTCCAGGTGATGATGCGGATGACCGAGTTCGTCATGCGGCTGGCGCCGATCGGTGTCTTCGCGCTTGCCGCACGCACCGTTGCGAAGACCGGCTTCGGCGCCGCTGGGCCGCTGCTGCTGTTCAGTGCCACGGTGCTGGCAGGTCTGCTCGTATACGCGCTCATCCTCCTCCCGGTCCTGGTTCGGTTCGCGGGGCGCTCGAATCCGTGGCCCATGTTTGCGGCGATGGCGCCTGCACTCCTGACGGCGTTCTCGACCGCCTCATCATCGGCGACGCTGCCCATGAGCATCGATTGCGTCGAGCGGCGCGTCGGTGTTTCGAACCGGGTCACGGGGTTCGTGATGCCCCTGGGTGCGTCGCTCAATCATGCGGGCAGTGCCCTCTACGAATGCGCGGCGGCGATGTTCATCGCGCAGGCCTACGGATTGCACCTCAGCTTCGGTCACCAGTTTACGATCGTGGTGCTGGCGTTGGTCACATCGATGGGCATTGCGGGAATTCCGGCGGCGTCGCTGGTTGCAATCACCGTCATACTCACTGCCGTGGGTCTGCCCGCCGAGGCGGTAGGAGTGCTGCTGGTGTTCGATCGCATTCTCGACATGTGCCGTACCACCGTGAACGTGTTCGCGGACGCCTGCTGCGCCCTGATCGTGGCGCGCCTCGAGGGCGAGACCGGTATTCCAAAGCGCGTATAGGTGCCGGGTCGCGGCTTCGCGGTTATTCACAATCGCGCGGCGACAGACCGAAGGTGAATAACCGCGAAGCCGCGACCCGGCACCTACTCAGCGGCTTCGTCGGCGAAGCTCATGCCGACGGTGCTGTAGCCCGCGTCCACGTACAGGATCTCGCCGGTGATGCCCGCCGCGAGGTCCGAGCACAGGAACGCGGCGGCGTTCCCAACGTCTTCGAGTGTCACGTTACGGCGCAGCGGCGCGGTATGCGCGACGTGCGCCAGCATCTTGCGAAAGCCCGCGATGCCCGCGGCCGAGAGCGTCTTGATGGGCCCCGCCGAAATGCCATTCACGCGGATGCCTGCGGGCCCGAGATCGGCCGCGAGGAAGCGTACGTTGGCTTCGAGGCTGGCCTTCGCAAGTCCCATGACGTTGTAGGCCGGGATGGAACGCACGGCGCCCAGGTAACTCAACGTCAGCAGTGCACCGTTGCGACCGGCCATGAGCGCGCGGCCCTCGCGCGCGAGCGCCGTCAGGCTGTAGCTCGAGATCTCGTGCGCGATGCGAAACGAATCACGCGACGTGCTGTCGACGAAGCCGCCGGCGAGCGCTTCGCGCGGGGCGAACGCCACCGAGTGCACGATGATGTCGACGCCGTCCCACTGCTTCTTGAGATCCGCGAAGGCGCGCGTGATTTCCTGGTCGGACTCCACGTTCATCGGCATCGTGATCTTCGAGCCGAGCTCGCCCGCGAGCTCGACGACACGGTCCTTGAGGCGCTCGAGATACGTGAAGGCCAGTTCCGCGCCTTCGCGGCGCATGGCCTGGGCAATTCCGTGGGCGATGGAGCGTTCGGTCGCGAGCCCGACGATCAGGGCACGCTTGCCGGCGAGGAATCCCATGGGTGGGCTCCCGATAGTGACGATGCGGGGATTGTAGCTGCGATCCGGGCGCGCCGCGCACGAGAGCGACCCGCGAGCGGGCACGCCGGACGCCGCGGGCAGCCCCGTCCGGGTGTCGTCAGCTCAGATCTTGGCGCGCGCCGTCGGGTACATCACGAGCCGCTGGCCCGGCATCAGCGCGTCGCGCTTGCTGAGCCCGTTCCAGTTGAGGAGCTGTGAGACCGAGACACTGAAGCGACGCGCGATGTCGTAGAGCGTGTCGCCGCGGCGCACCGTATAGGTCAGCGCATCGCCCGAGGCGGTCAGCACCTGGTTGGCGTACGTCGCGGCCGCGGCGTTCGCGCCACGCAGGCGCAGCTTCTTGCCGGCGGACAACACGTCATCCGGGGCCATTCCGTTGAGACTCGCGAGCGTGCTGACGTTGATGCCGGTGCTGCGCGAAATACTCCAGAGCGACTCGCCGCGGCGCACGATGTGGAAATTGCCGCGCGTCTGTGGCACGCGCCCGTCGACCCGCGCCGCGGCCAGCGCCATCTTCGGATGCAGATCACCGGCGATGGCCGGCACGAGGAGCTCCTGTCCCTTCCTGATCCTGGTGCTGCTGAGATTGTTGATCTCGCGCACCACCGAAGCCGTCGTACCACAGCGCCTGGCGAACGTCGTCAGGTTCTCACCGGCTGCGACTTCGTAGCTCGTGTACGGCACGCGATCTTCGCGTGAAAGCTGTCCGAGAGCGCCGCGGAACTGCTCGCTGGTATCGACCGGCAGCAGCAGGAAGTAGGGGCCATCCGGATCGGTCGCCCAGCGGTTGAAGGCCGGGTTGAGATAGGCGAGCTCCTCGTTGTCGACGCCGGCGAGCTCCGCCGCGAGCCGCAGATCGATCTGTCCGCCGGTCTCGACGCGCGCGAAGTACGGCTCATTCGGGATCGAAGAGAACTCGAGGCCGACCGCCTCGGGAGCCGCGACGATCCGGCGCATCGCCAGCAGCTTCGGCACGTAGGCCCGCGTCTCCTTCGGGAGCTTCAGGTGCCAGAAGTCGGTCGGCTTGTTACGGCGCAGGTTCTCCTTGACCGCCTTATGGACAGTGACCTCACCCGAGTTGTACGCCGCGATCGCGAGGAGCCAGTCGCCGTTGAACTCGGTGTGCAGGAACTGCAGGTAATCGAGTGCCGCGCGCGTCGATTCGAGCAGATCGCGCCGACCGTCGTACCACCAGTTCTGTTTCAGGTCGAACCGCTTGCCGGTCGCGGGAATG
>DATBIF010000056.1:0-3439 GCA_036557045.1 Steroidobacteraceae bacterium | reverse complement strand
CCGATCAGTTTCGAAGTGTCGAGCTGGGGCGGGTTCGGCGTCGCGCTGATCGGGGTCCTGTTCACCTACGAAGGCGCCGCTGCCTTTTGCGCGTTATCCGGAGAAGTGCGCGACCCGGCACGCAACATGCGCAAGGTGCTGATGTACGGTGTAGGCCTGGTGACTGCGCTGTACCTGCTGGTCAATGCAGCCTACCTCTATGTCCTGCCACTCGAGGCGATGAGGAATTCCTCGGCACTTGTCGCTGCCGATGCAATCGCGCGGGTGGCCGGGCCGACCGCAGCAAGCGCGATAGCCGCGCTGGTCGTGCTGTCGACGTTCGGGGCGGTGGCCGCGACCTCCATCGCGGACCCGAGGGTGTTCTATTCGATGGCCCAGGAAGGGCTGTTCTTTCGCTCGCTCGGTCGGTCGCATTCGAGGTTCGAGACGCCGCACATCGCGATCGTCGTCGCCGGCATCTTCGCCATCGTGTGGGTCGCATCCCGGACCTTCGAGCAGCTGATCTCGGCATTCATCCTGGGTCTGTACCCGTTCTACGCGCTCAGCGCGCTGGGCGTCGTCGTGCTCAGGATCCGCAAACCGCAGCTGGAACGGCCCTATCGCACCTGGGGCTATCCAATCGTGCCCCTCGTGGTCGCGGCAGCGGCTATCCTCGTGCTGGTGAACTCATTCATCGAGCAGCGCGTGATCTTCCTGGTGAATGTCGCCATCTCGCTGAGCGGGATTCCGGCCTATTACGCCTGGCGCGCGTTCACCAAGGCCAAAGCCTGATCGGGACCTGAGCATGGACCGGCCGATCAATCTCGCACGCGCGTCGTCACCGCGGTCGTCGCCAGGTCTCGCGCTGCCGCTCCTCACCGAGCGCCTCGCGCTGCGCGAGTTCGCAATGACGGATCGCGACGATCTGTGTTCGTTGATCTGCGACCGGCGCGTGACTCGGTATGTCTTCTACGTGCCGGGCGCGCGCTGCGACGCGGACACTTACCTGCGCAGTGTGCTGGGATATCAGCGCCAGCGTCCGCGCGCGGTGTGGGAGTTGGCCATGACTTCGCGAGCGGATGGCGGGATGCTCGGTTCCTGCAATCTCACGCTGCTGGCGGCGGGCGAAGCGGATCTTGGCTACATGCTGAAACGCAACGCCTGGGGCCAGGGCCTCGGCACGGAGGCGGCGCTTGCGCTGATCGAAGCGGCCTTCGGCCAGCTCAAGCTGGCACGGATCATCTCGACGGTCGATGTGCGTAATGCCGCTTCCATTCGCATCCTGGAGAAGGCCGGGCTGCGGTGGGAGGCGACGTACCGGAAGCTGCGCAAGATCCGTGGCGAATGGCGTGACTGCCACCTGTTCACCCTGTCGCGCGAGGCCTGGGCCGCGGGCATTCGATAAGCACCAAGGGGCGATTGCATGGTCCCCGGTCCCGGCGACACACTCGGGCGAGGCAGTGTTCCATGAAGTACTTGCCGCGCCTCTTCACGCTCTGGACTTTCTGGCTCGTCGTGGCCGGCATAGTGCTGCTCTACACGCTCAGCGGCTTCTTCCTGGTGCCGTGGGTGGTCAAGTCGCAGCTGCGGAGCAATATCGCCGATCAGTACCATCGAGCCGCGCAGGTCGGGAAGGTCCGCTTCAACCCCTTCACGCTGGTTCTCGAGATCAACGACTTCTCGCTGCCCGACCACGATGGACGTCCGATGCTGGGGTTCGGCCAGCTGAAGATCGATTTCGAGCTCATGTCCATCCTGCGTCGCGCCGTCTCCTTCCAGCTGATCGCGCTCGAGGCGCCGAGCGCGCGCGTCGTGATCCGGCAGGACGGCAAGCTGAACTTCACGGACCTCGTCCCCAGGCCCAGCGAACAGCCATCGCAGGAACCCAGGAAAGATGAGGGTCCGGTGCGCCTTTTCATCGAGGCTTTCACGGTGAATGGCGGGCGTATCGATTTCGAGGATCTCAGCCGGCCCTCGCGCTTCGCCACCGCGCTCAAGCCGATCACCTTTGCGCTGCGCAACTTCAGCACCTATGGCACTGGCGACAATGCTTACCAGCTGGAAGGCGAATCGGTGCTCGGGGAGCGATTGTCCTGGCACGGGCGGGTAATCGCCTCACCGTTCAGTTCGAGCGGCGAATTTGCGTTCACGGGTGTGCATGCGCAGACCGTGTGGGACTACATTCATGACGCGGTGGGGTTCGAGGTGCCCGCGGGGATGATGGACCTGACGGGCAGCTACACGTTCTCGCTCGCAAGAGATCCCGTCGATCTCAACATCGTCGGCAATGAGATCAAGGTCAATGGTCTGGTGGTGCGGCCGAAGGGATCGACGGTCGACTATGTCACGCTCGGGCAGCTCACGCTGAGTGATGCACGCATCAGCGTGGCGGATCGGCGCGTGTCCATCGGAAAAATTGCCGAGAACGGCGGCAAGATCCTCACCTGGCTCGAGCCCGATGGCACGTTCAATCTCGCGCAGCTCGGCGGCAAGCCCGCGCCAGCCCCCACGGCGGACGCGGCGCAAGACCCTGCGGCGGATCCAGCCGGGTCGCAGGACAGCGCCTCTCCCTCTGCGCCTTCGCCCGCATCGGTCTCCATTCCCCCGTCCCCGGCGGCCGCGTCGATCCCTGTTTCTGCCGCGGCTGTGTCCGCGTCTGAGTCTGCCCCTGCCTCGGGCGACGCGCGCGCATGGCAGATCGTGGTACCGACGGTGCAGATTTCTGCACTCGAGGCGAGCTTTGAAGATCGCACGCTCAAGCCTGTCGTACCCGTCAAGATCGCGCCCATCGACGTGACACTTTCCGGATACGACAGCGCCAAGCCGGGTCCCCTGGACATTGACGCCGGGATCGGCATCGACGAGCAGGGCAAGCTGAGTGCGCGCGGTACTTTCGATCCGGACACGTTGATCAGCGCGCTCGACGTGGAGCTCAAGGACATCGACCTGCGCAGTGCGCAACCCTATATCGCCAAGGTCACCGATCTGACCCTGCTCTCCGGGCGCTTGAGCGCGCAGGGCAAGCTCGAACTCGCGCGCGACCGGGCCGACGCCCTGCAACCTCACTACGCCGGCGCCCTGGGGCTGGCGAAGTTGCGCACGATCGACAACGCGCTCGAGCAGGACTTCATTCGCTGGGATCAGCTCAACGCGACGGGTATCGACTATGACGGAGCGGGCTCGAAACTCGTGATCAAGGAGATCGTGACGCGCAAACCCTATGCCCGCGTCATCATCGCTTCGAACGGTACGGTCAACATCGGCGAAGTCCTGCGACCCGCGTCTGCGCCCAAGTCCGACGGGCCTGCTGCGGCGCCACCCAAAGCCGGCACCGCGCAGAGTGAGGCCAAGTCGCTCGACGTGCGCATCGGCATCGTGCGCATCGACAAGGGTTCGGCGAACTTCGCCGACTTCTCGCTCACACCGAACTTCGCGACCGGAATCCAGGAGCTCTCCGGGA
>DATBIF010000055.1:0-16038 GCA_036557045.1 Steroidobacteraceae bacterium | reverse complement strand
TCCGCAGACCCGCAATGCCAAGATTGCGCGCGAACTCGAGGTCGGTATCGCGATCGCCGATCATTACGCTGCCCGCGCGATCGAGCTCGTGCTCCTTCAGCCAGTCTTTCAACAAGCCCAGCTTGGGCTTGCGGCATTCGCAGGCGTCGACGGCGAAGTGCGGACAGATGAATACGCGCTCGAAGTGCACTCCCTGGGAAGCGAACAGGTCCAGCACGAAATCGTGGGCGAGACGAAAGTCCGCTTCGGGCATGCTGTTGGTGCCGAGGCCGTCCTGGTTCGTCACCATGACGAGAACGAATCCCGCGCGCTGAATTTCGAGGAGCGCCGGAATGACGCCCGGCATCAGTCGGATCTTGTCCAGGCGATCGACCTGCTGGTCCGGGGGCTCCTCCAGAAGCGTGCCATCGCGATCGACAAAGGCGACCTTGAGAGCGCTGCTCATGCGGTCCCCAGCGCCTCGAGCAGGCGGTCATTCTGTTCGGGCGTACCGATGCTGATCCTGAGGCAGTTCTCGAGTGCAGGCCGACCGTGGAGGTTACGCACCAGGAGACCCCGCCCGACCAATGACCGGAACGCCCGATCCACGTCGGTGCATCGGACCAGGATGAAATTGGCTGAGCTCGGCCAGAGCTCCGCAACGAGTGACGAGGCGCGCAGCGCAGCGCTGAGGCGCTCGCGCTCGGCAATCACGAGCTCCACCCTGGCGCGCGTCATGGCGAGGTGTGGCGCTTCCAGCGCCGCCAGCGCTGCATCCAGGGTCGGCGCGGGTACCGCGTATGGCGAGAGCAGCCGACGCAGTAACGACACGACCGGCGGGTCCGCGAGCAGAACGCCGCAGCGCGCGCCGGCGAGCCCGTAGGCCTTGGAGAGCGTCCGTAACACGACCAGGTTGACGTGATGCTCGAGCAGCGCTGCGAAGCTGTCGACGCACGAAAACTCCGCATACGCCTCATCGACCACCACGAGCGCCTCGCCGGCGAGCCGCGTCACGATGCGCTCGATCACCGCCGAATCGAGGAGATTCCCGGTGGGATTGTTGGGCGAGCACAGGAAGAGGAGCTTGGTGCCGGGCTGCCAGCGATCGAGGATGGCCGCTTCGTCGAGCGCAAAGCCGCGTGAACGCTCGAGCGGCACCTCGGTCACTCCCGCGCCCTGAATCCGGGCTGCCACTTCGTACATGCCGAAGGTGGGCGGGAACACCATGATCCGATCCTGTTGCGCCCGGCAGAATCCCCGGACCAGCAGGTCGATCGCTTCGTCGCTCCCACGGCCGATGAGCAGCTGTTCCGGTGCAACGTCGTAAAGCTCCGCCAGCCGCCTGACGAGCCGCTGTGGCTGGGGCTCCGGATAACGATTGAGCCCGGCGGGCGAGTTATCCCCGGGTGTCCGCCAGGGCAATTCGTTGGCGTGCAGGCGCTCGAGCGTGGGTTCCCACTCGGCGTGACTGTAGGGGATGAGCTCGAGCAGCTCAGGCCGCGCCAGGTGCAACACGCTGCTCATGCGGCTCCGCGCTCCGCCAGCGTCTTCAGACGGATCGAGACCGCGTTCGCGTGCGCATCGAGACCTTCGAGGGCCGCCAATGTGCACGCCGTGGGGCCGAGCTCCTGGAGCCCGGTGAGTGTCAGCTCCTGCACGGTGAGATGCCGCAGGAAATCGGAGACCGAGAGCCCGCTCAAGCAACGCGCGTGGCCCCCGGTCGGCAGAACATGGTTGGTTCCCGTGCAGTAATCGCCCATCGGCTCCGGCGACCACGGCCCCAGGAACACCGAGCCGGCGCAGCGCACCTGCGCGAGCCACTGGCGAGGTTGGCGCACCTGCAGGATGAGATGCTCCGGCGCGTAGCGGTTGCTCACGGCAATTGCAGTGGCGAGCTCATCGACCAGGATGAGACGCGCCGTCGTGAGCGACTGTCGCAGGATCTCGCGACGCGACAGGCGCCGCACCTGGGCATCGATCTCGGTGAGCACCGCGCGCGCGAGGGCGGGGGAAGTCGTGATCAGGATGGCCTGCGCGTCCGGACTGTGCTCGGCCTGTGCCAGCAAGTCCGCAGCCACGAAATCCGCCCGGGCACTGTCGTCGGCGATCACCAGCACCTCGGAAGGCCCAGCGGGCAGATCGCATGCGGCGCCCTCGGCATCGCGAGACACGATGAGCTTCGCGGCCGTCACCCAGGGATTGCCGGGCCCGAACACCTTGTCGGTCCTCGGAACCGACTCCGTGCCATAGGCCATGGCCGCGATCGCCTGCGCACCGCCCAGCTTGTAGACATGTTCGATGCCGCACTGGCGGGCGACGTAGAGCGTTGCCGCGTCGGCTCGCCCGTCCGATCGCGGTGGTGTGCAGAGCACTCGCAAGGGGCATCCCGCGATCTGCGCCGGAACTCCGAGCATGATTGCCGTGGAAGGCAGGGGAGCGCTGCCGGCCGGAACGTACAAGCCGACAGCTCCGAGGGGCACGCTTCTGCGCTCGCACGCGACACCGGGCTGGGTCTCGATCGAGAGCTCCGCTGGCACCTGTGGCGAGTGAAAGCGGCGCACGTTGGCCATGGCTCGGTCCAGGGCCGTCCTTGCTTCGGCCGACAGTTCTCCGGCGGCGGCATCCAATTCGGCGGGCCGGACGAGGAGGGCGTCAAGATCGACGCCGTCGAGCTCGCGAGTGATCGCAAGTGCCTCTCGATCGCCGCCGCGCCGCACCCGGTCGATGAGCTCCTGCGCCGTGGCGAACACCGATGCCTCCACGCACTGCGCAGGCCGTCGCAGGGCCGCCGTGCGTTCGGCATCGCTCAGTCGGTTCCAGTCGAGGAGAGTGGGCATCCCGTGTTCCTTTACGCCAACATCTTCTCGACCGGCAATACCAGCACGGCACTCGCGCCCGCGCTCTTCAGGCTTTCCAGCGTTTCCCAGAAAACGGTCTCGCGGCACACCGCGTGAACGGCGACCTTGTCGTCGAACCCATCGAGTGGAATGACGGTAGGTGATTCGCTCCCGGGCAGCAGGCGCTTGATCTCGGCGAGCGCAGAGCGCGGTGCATGGAGCATGATGTACTTGCTCTCCTTCACCTGCTGCACACCGTCGATGCGCAACAGCAGGCGCCGCAGCCAGTCCTGCTTTTCATCGGGCAACGGCACCGGGGTGCGAATGATCGTGGCGCGCGATTCGAGGACGGTCTCGACTTCGCGCAGGTGGTTGGCGAGCAACGTCGAGCCGCTCGAGACGAGATCGCAGACGTAATCGGCGCGGCCCAGACGGGGCGCGATCTCGACGGCGCCTGAGAGCGTCACGACCTCCGCCTGGACCGCGCGCTCGCGCAGGAATCGCGCCAGGGTGTGCGGGTACGTCGTCGCGATCCGCTTGCCGCCCAGGTCCTCGCTGCCCGCGTATGTGGCGCCCTCGGGAACCGCGATCGCCAGGTGACAGCGGCCAAAGTCGAGGAGCTGGATCTGCTCGAAGAGCGCTGCGCAACCGCGCGCCTGCAGCGCCAGGCGTTTTTCCTCGATGACATTGAGTCCCACGATGCCGAGGTCGCAGACGTCTTCCTGCACGAGGTCGGGAATGTCGTCATCACGCACGAACAGCACGTCGAGCGGCATGTTCTCGCCGTAGCACATGAGCTGGTCCTTGCCGCGGCTGTACTTGAGCCCGCAGCGCACCAGCAGATCGAGGGAGTTGTCCGTGAGGCGGCCGGATTTCTGCACGGCCACCTTCAACCGTTGCTGCTTGTCCATGAGCTAGCGACCCTTCAGCCGCGATGCCGCGGTGGCGTAGCCGCCGTTCCCGGCGGTGAGGTAGCGCGCCACCCGCCCGATGGTGGTCACGCTCACGCCGGTGAGGCGATGGATCTCCCGGTAAGGCATGTCGCGCCGCAGGCATTCGACCACCGACCAGCGATCGGCCATGGCCTGGAGCTCGGCGGGCGTGCACAGGTCGCGGAAGAACTCGCGGCATTCCTCGACCGAGCGCAGGGTCAGGATCGCGCCGTACAGCGCGCGTTCGGCGAGCTGCTCCTGTCGCGGGCTGATGTCACGGTGCAGTTTCATGGCCGGGGGTCGGCTCCTGTATTAATGTGCTAATACGTTAGTACATTGGAAGGACTTCCGGCAACTGAGTCAGCCGGCTTTTCTTGACGCCGGGCGCGGGGCACCCGTAGACTGGCCGCCACTCATCGAGACCGGCTGAGGGACAAGGCCCTTGGAAGCCGGGGCAACCGTCGAAGCTAACCCCTTCGAAAAGGTGCCAACTCCTGCGGAGCCGCCGAGCGGCCTCCGGCAGATGAGGTGCAGCGAGGCTCCCTTGCTTCGGCAAGGATGTTGGTCGCAGCAACTCCCCCACGCGGTCTTCCGCAGGGGTTCCGATGAGTGGAACTCCATCCGGCCGTTTGCCGGTGCGCAAGGTCCCGCATGCAATCGACTGCTGAATCTGTTCCGGCGCGCATCCCCTGTGATGCCGAGAACTCGTGCACGACACGCGAGGGCACTCTCGAGGTTCCCGGTGAACTGTCGCTGCACCATGGCGGCAAGCTCGAGCGCGTGCATCTGGCCTGGCGGCTCGCAGGTGCGAATGGAGCTCCGGTGGTGCTGGCGCTCGGCGGCATCTCGGCTCACCGCGTTGTGTATTCGGAAGGCGCGGGGCAGCGTGGCTGGTGGGACAGCGTGGTCGGCCCGGGGCGCGCGCTGGATACCCTTCAGCATCGCATTCTCGGCATCGACTACCTGGGTGGAAGCGGTGCGAGCAGCGGGCCGCGCGACGGCGAGCGCTACCCGAGCGTGAGCAGCTACGACCAGGCCGAGCTCATCCTGCGGCTGCTCAATCATCTCGGGATCGCGCGCCTGCACGCGATCGTGGGCGCTTCCTACGGAGGCATGGTGGCACTCGCGTTCGGCGAACGCTTTCCCGAGCGCGCGGAGCGCCTGCTGGTGATCGGCGCGAGTGACACGACCCACCCGCTGGCGACCGCCTGGCGCTCGGTGCAACGGCGTCTGGTGCGCTATGCGCTCGAGCACGGCGAAGGTGCGCGTGGCCTGGAGCTGGCGCGAGCCCTGGCCATGGCGACCTATCGCAGTCCTGAGGAGTTTGCCGCGCGCTTCCGCGCGCCGCCCGAGCCTACGAGCGGCGGCTTCGAATTTGCGGTGGAGCGTTATTTGTTCGCGCGCGGTGCGGACTACGCGACCCGATATCGCGCCGAATCCTTCCTGTGTCTTTCGGAGTCCATCGACCTGCACTCTGTCGATGCAGCTCAGGTTCGCGTTCCAACCACGGTAATCGGTGTGCGCGAGGATCAGCTGATACCGCTGAATGACCTGCGCGTACTGTGCGCGCGGCTTCAGCCGCATGCACGCCTGATCGAGATCTCTTCGATCTACGGTCACGATGCCTTTCTCAAGGAAGCCGGGCAGCTCGAGCCCGTGTTTCGCAACTGCCTGGAGATCAGCCCATGAGCGACCAATGGCAACCGGCGACGCGCGCGGTGCGCGCCGCCATCGAAACGGACGCCGCCACGGGAGCCGTCGTCCCGCCGATTCACCTCAGCTCGACCTTTGCGTTTCGCGCCTTTGGCGACAAGGGACCTTACGATTACACGCGCTCCGGAAATCCGACGCGTGATGCGCTGGGAGAGGCGCTTGCCTCACTCGAGGGCGGAGCTGGCGCCATCGTGACGAGCTCCGGGATGGCGGCGATCACCGTCGTGTGTCACCTTCTGGAGCCGGGCGACCTGCTGATCGCGCCCCACGACTGCTATGGCGGCACGTACCGGCTCTTCAGCGCGCTCGCCCGTAAACAGCACTTCGAGGTCGAGTTCATCGATCAGACGGATCCCGAGACGTTGCGCACGGCGTGCGCGCGACGGCCGCGGATCATCTGGGTGGAGACGCCGAGCAATCCGCTGCTGCGCATCGTGGACATCCGGGCGGCGGCGCGACTCGCTCAAGCACACCAGGCGCTCCTGGTGGTCGACAACACCTTTCTCTCGCCGGGTTGGCAACAGCCCATGAGCCTGGGCGCTGATCTCGTGGTGCACTCGACCACGAAGTACCTCAATGGTCACAGCGATGTCGTCGGCGGCGCCGTCGTCGCGCGCACGCGTGAGTTGCACGAGCAGCTCATCTGGTGGGCCAATTGTCTGGGACTGACGGGCGCACCATTCGACAGCTACCTGACGCTGCGCGGACTGCGCACTCTGCAGGCGCGCCTCGCCGTGCACGAGCGCAATGCACGCACGCTGGTTGACGTGCTCCTCGCCAGTCCCGCAGTCGCACGCGTGCACTATCCCGGCATCGCCACGCATCCGGGTCACAGCGTGGCGACGGCGCAGCAGTCCGGCTACGGCGCGATGCTCAGCTTCGAGCTCAAGGGCGGACCGCAGGCCGTGGAGGCGTTCCTCAGCGGACTACGCTGCTTCTCACTGGCCGAGTCGCTCGGCGGCGTCGAGAGCCTGATCGCGCACCCCGCCTCGATGACCCACGCGGCCATGGATCCGGAGGCGCGGCGCGTGGCGGGAATCTCGGACACGCTGTTGCGCATCTCGGTCGGCATCGAAGCGCTTGAGGATTTGCGCGCGGATGTCGAGGCGGGTCTGGAGCGGGCTGCGGCTGCCACCGCGACTCGCGGCCCGAGCGATCGCGCCCGGGCCGCCTGCTAGGCGGCTCTCGATGCTTCGAGCACGCCGAGTACCGCGTCGGCCGCGGCGCGCGTGCTGAGCGACGTCTGACCTGCGCGCGCAATATCGCGCGTCCGGGCGCCCGCATCGATCGCACGGCTCATCGCCGACTCGAGCTCCCTGGCCTCGCGCTCCAGCTGTAGCGAATGCCGTAGCAACAGTGCGACGCTCAGGATGGTGGCGAACGGATTGGCGACACCGCGGCCGGCGATATCGGGAGCCGAGCCGTGGATCGGTTCGTACAACCCGCGGCTGCCTTCGCCGAGCGATGCGGAGGGCAGCAGGCCCATCGAACCGGCGAGCATCGATGCCTCGTCGGTGAGGATGTCGCCGAACATGTTCTCGGTGACCATCACGTCGAAGTCACCCGGACGGCGCAGCAGGTGCATGGCCGCCGCGTCCACGAGCATGTGCTCGAACGTGATCTCGGGAAACTCGCTGCGCAGCACGCGTTCGGCGACGCTGCGCCACAGGCGCGAGGTTTCCAGCACGTTGGCCTTGTCGACCGATACCACACGGCGCCTGCGGCTCATGGCCAGGCGCCCGGCAACGCGAACGATGCGCTCGATCTCGGCGCTGGTGTATTCGCACAGGTCCGTTGCGGACGTCGGCGTGCGCGTCTTCTTGCCGAAGTAGATCCCTCCGGTCAGTTCGCGCACGACCATGATGTCGACACCGCGCAGCAGCTCTGCCTTCAGAGGAGAAGCATCGAGGAGAGCAGGGTGCGGAGCCACGGGACGCAGGTTCGCGTACAGCCCCAGCTCGCGTCGCAGGGCGAGGAGTCCCTGTTCGGGCCTCATCTCGGCATCGGGGTCCGACCACTTGGGCCCGCCGATCGCACCCAGCAACACAGCGTCCGCACTCTTGCACAGACTGAGCGTGGCGGGGGGCAGCGGATTCGAATGAGCATCGAGCGCCGCGCCGCCGATGAGCGCCGCGCGCAAATCGAACTCGTGTCCGAAGCGCTTGCCGATCGCCTGCAGGCAGCGAACGCCTTCGGCGGTGACTTCCGGGCCCACACCATCGCCCGGCAATACGGCGATCAGCGCCTTCACGCTCGCGTACGCTCGTACTCGGCGATGCGCTGCTGCTGCGAGAGGAGATACCCGAGCTCGTCGATGCCGTTGACCAGGCAATAGCGTGCGAAGGCCTCGAGCGGGAAGCGCTGCGTTCGCCCGTCGGGGAGCGTCAGCGTGGTGTTTTCCAGGTCGATGTCGAGCTCGACACCCGGATGATCGAGAAGCCAGCCGCTCGTGGCCTCATCGAGCACGATCGGGAGCAAGCCGTTCTTCAGGGAGTTGCTGCGAAAGATGTCGGCGATCCCGGTGCTGATCACTGCGCGAATGCCGTAGTCGAGCAATGCCCAGGGGGCATGCTCGCGCGACGAACCGCAACCGAAATTTCTTCCTGCAACCAGGATCTGGCAATCGCGAGCCTGCGGCTGATTGAGAACGAAATCGGAGCGTGGCGTACCGTCGGCCTGGTAGCGCCAGTCGTTGAAGAGCCGCGCACCAAGCCCCTCGCGCGTCGTCGTAGTGAGAAAGCGCGCCGGGATGATCTGGTCGGTATCGATGTTCGCCGCCGGCATCACCACGGTGCGCGAGCGGATGCGGCGGATCGGCTGGCGTGTCGCCGCGCTCATGGCAGCAACTCGCGCGGATCGGTGATCTTCCCGCGCACAGCGGTGGCGGCCGCTGTGGCCGGACTCGCGAGCAGGGTTCTCGCGCCCTTGCCCTGGCGGCCCTCGAAATTGCGGTTGCTGGTGCTGACGCTGTACTCGCCGCTCGACACGGTGTCGCCGTTCATCCCGATGCACATCGAGCACCCCGATTCGCGCCACTCTGCGCCGGCGTCGATGAACACGCGGTCAAGCCCTTCGGATTCGGCGTCGCGCTTGACCTGTTGCGAACCCGGCACGACCAGCATGCGCACGCCACGCGCGATCCGGCGACCCTTGAGCACCTGCGCAGCCTGCCGCAGGTCGGACAGCCGCGAGTTGGTGCAGCTGCCGACAAAGACGACATTGACCGGCTTGCCGCGGATCGGCTCGCCGGGGGAGAAGCCCATGTAGTCGAGTGCCCGCGCGTGCATGGCATCGTTCTGCACTGCCGGAATGGCGCTCGAGATCGGGATCACCATCCCCGGGTTGGTGCCGTAGGTGATCATCGGCTCGAGCGTACTTGCGTCGATCGTCACTTCCCGATCGAACTGCGCACCGGGATCCGAAGGGAGCTCCTGCCAGCGCTCGACGGCTCGATCCCACTGAGCTCCGTGGGGCGCACGCGGCCGACCCTCCAGATAAGAGAACGTCGTCTCGTCGGGTGCGACCATGCCGGCGCGCGCTCCGGCTTCGATGGACATGTTGCAGACCGTCATGCGCTCGTCCATCGACAGAGCGCGGATGGTTTCGCCACGGTATTCGATGACGTGGCCAGTGCCGCCGGCGACGCCGATGCGTCCGATGATGGCGAGGATCAGATCCTTGGCGGTCACGGCGGGATGCAACCGCCCGGATACTTCGACGGCCAGGCTGCGTGGGCGCCGCTGCAGGAGACATTGCGTCGCGAGCACGTGCCCCACTTCGGTCGTCCCGATGCCAAAAGCGAGGGCACCGAAGGCGCCGTGCGTGCTCGTGTGACTGTCGCCGCAGACGATGGTGCTGCCCGGTTGCGTCGCGCCGAGCTCCGGCCCAATGACGTGCACGATACCCCGCCGATCGCTTTGCAGGCCAAAGAGCTCGACACCGAATTCGACACTGTTGCGTTCGAGAACCCGGATCTGGTTGGCTGCCGACTCGATAGTGATGGGGGCATTGCCGAAGATCTGCTCGGTGCGCGTCGGCGTCGAATGGTCGAGAGTGCCGAGCGTGCGCTCGGGGCGCCGCACCTTCAGCCCATTGGCACGCAGCACATCGAACGCCTGCGGGGTCGTGACCTCGTGAATCAGGTGCAGGTCGATATAGAGCACCGCCGGCGTATCGGCGGTCTCGGGCGTGACGAGATGCTGATCCCAGATCTTCTCGAGGAGCGTGCGCGGCTTCATCCGGTCGCCGCCGCCTTCACGCCCTTCGCGTCGACCGGTTCCAGCCAGCCCCACTTGTCCGGCGTGCGTCCTTCGAACAGGCCGAAGAATGCGTTCTGCAACGCCTGCGTGACCGGCCCGCGCTTGCCGCTGCCGATCTCGATGCGGTCGACCGAGCGAATCGGCGTGATCTCGACGGCGGTTCCGGTGAAGAACAGCTCATCGGCGAGATAGAGCATCTCGCGCGGGATCGCCATCTCGCGCACTTCGATGCCGCGTTCGCGCGCGAGGCACATCACGGTATCGCGCGTGATGCCGCCGAGAAGCGAATAGGCAATTGCTGGCGTGTAGATGACACCTTTTTTGACCAGGAACAGGTTCTCGCCAGCGCCCTCGCTCACGAGTCCGCCGGGACTCAGCCCGATGCCTTCGTGGAATCCGAGGCGGCGGGCTTCCAGTCCGATCAGCTGGCTCGAAAGGTAGTTACCGCCCGCCTTGGCGAGCGCGGGAATCGTGTTGGGCGCCACGCGCTGCCACGAAGAGATGCAGACATCGACGCCGCTCTGCAGTCCCTCGGCCCCGAGATATGCGCCCCATTCGATGGCTGCGATGGCCACCTCGGTTGGAGGATCGACCTTGGGCGTGACCCCGATCTCGCCGTAGCCGCGGAACACGATGGGACGAAGGTACGCACCCTTGGTCAGGCCGTTTGCAGTCACCACCGTCTTGCAGGCCTCGATCAGCTCGGCTTCGGAGAACGGCATCTCGATCGAGTAAACCTTGGCGGAATCGAACAGGCGCTGGATATGTTCAGTCAGGCGAAAGACGCAGACGCCCTGGTGCGTGGTGGCATAGGCCCGAATACCCTCGAATACGGACGATCCGTAGTGCAGCGCGTGCGCCATGACGTGCACGGTGGCTTTTTCCCAGGGCACGAGCTTGCCGTTGAACCAGATCGACTGTGTGGCCTTGATGGGCATGAAGAACTCCCGCCGATGATCAGACTACGGCCTGCTCGGATCGGGCTTGTTTGCGCCGCTCCTGCAGGGGCCGCGCACCGGTCCTGCGACTGAGCTCGACACGGTTGATGACCTCGAGGAACGCCTGCGCGCTCGACTCGATGATGTTGGTGCTCACGCTGGAACCACGATACGTGCGGTCATTGTACTCCACGTAAACCAGCGCTTCGCCCTGCGCATCCTCGCCCTCGGAGACGCTGCGCACTTCGTATTTGCGCAGCTTGACGCTGAATCCGGCAGCCGCCTCGATGGCCTTGAAGCAGGCGTCCACCGGACCATCGCCCTCCGCCTGTGTGTCGAGCGTGCGGCCATCCTCGTGGACGAGACGCACGGTCGCCAGGCCCTTCGCCCCGGCGCCCGTCTGAGTCGTCAGTGACGCAAGCGACCAGGGGCCGCTGGAAACCGCCTCGGCGCGCAGGACGAGCGCCTCGATGTCGCCGTCGAACAGCTCCTTCTTGCGATCCGCCAGTGCCTTGAATTCCTCGAACAGCTGGTTGAACTCCTGCTCGTCGAGCTCGAAGCCGAGCTGCTGCACGCGTTCGCGGAGCGCGTGCCGCCCGCTGTGCTTGCCGAGGACCAGATGAGTACGACTCAGGCCAACGTCCTCGGGCCGCATGATTTCGTAAGTGGAGTGATGGCGCAGCATGCCGTGCTGGTGGATCCCGGACTCGTGTGCGAAGGCGTTTTCGCCGACCACCGCCTTGTTGCGCGGGATGGGCATGCCGGTGATGCTGGAAACCAGTCTGCAGGCGGGATAGAGGCGCGTCGTGTCGATGCCGGTTCGCAGACGGAAGTACGCGTCGCGGGTCTTCAGGGCCATGACGACTTCTTCCAGCGAGCAGTTGCCGGCGCGTTCGCCGATCCCGTTCACCGTACATTCGATCTGCCGCGCACCGGCGAGCACCGCTGTCAGGCTGTTGGCGACCGCCATGCCGAGGTCGTTGTGGCAGTGAACGCTGAGCACGACCTCATCGATGCCGCGCACGTGCTCGCGCAGATAGCGGAACAGCTGACCGAACTCCTCCGGAACCGTGTAGCCAACGGTGTCGGGGATGTTGACCGTGGTCGCACCGGCCGCGATCGCCGCCTGCACCACTTCCGCAAGATACTCGGGCTCGGTGCGCGCGGCGTCCTCCGGGGAGAATTCGACGTCATCGCACAGTTCGCGCGCGATGCGCACGCCTTCCACAGCCGTGCGGACGATCTCGTCCTTCGCCATCTTGAGCTTGTGCTGGCGGTGGATCGCGCTGGTGGCAAGGAATACGTGCAGCCGGCGTCGCGGCGCATCCTTCAGTGCCTTGGCCGAGCGCTCGATGTCATCGCGGTTGCAGCGCGCGAGGCCGGCGATGATCGGACCGCCGATCTGCCGGGCGATCGCCTGCACCGACTCGAAATCGCCGCGCGACGCGGCGGGAAATCCCGCCTCGATGATGTCGACGCCGAGCTCCGCGAGTGCGCGGGCGACACGCAGCTTCTCGCCCAGGTTCATGCTGCATCCGGGCGATTGCTCGCCGTCGCGCAGCGTGGTGTCGAAGATCAGCACACGGTTCGGGTCGCGATTGGCCATGACTGCTCCGGTGTGGTCGAGTTCAGAACTCGTGCTGCCCGCGGGTCGGCCGCGGGTCGTAATCCATGCTCTCGAGAGCCTGGTTGGGTTGAGAATCCGTGGCGCCGACAGGATCGCCGTGCAGAACGCTGAGGAGGGCGCTCGAAGTGATGTTGCCGCCGCTGAGTATGATCCCGACGCGTTGCCCTGCGATGCGTCGCCGCAAGCGGGTCGCCCCCGCGAGCGCGGCCGCGCCCGCACCTTCAGCCAGCTGGTGCAACGTGTCGGCGTAGCAACGGATGGCGGCGTGGATGTCGGCTTCGTCCACCACCACGATATCCTCGAGCGTTTCGCGCAGGATCGCGACCGTGTCCCGCGACGGCACGCGGGTCGCAAGTCCATCCGCGATCGTGACGTCGATCGGCGCTTCCTTCATCTCGCCGCTGTGGAACGCGCGAGCCAGGGCAGGAGCGCTGGCCGCTTGCACACCGATGAGACGCGTATGAGGACTCAGGGCCTTGAAGGCCAGCCCGATGCCGGCCGCGAGGCTCCCGCCACCCACAGGCACGAACAGCGTATCGAAGGGTTGCGTGGCCTGCTCCAGCATCTCGAGCGCCACCGTGGCGTAGCCCGCAATGAGCGCGGGCGCGCGTGAGGGATGAATAGCGAGAGCACCGCTGTGCTGCGCGTGACGCACCGCTGCCAGCCAGGCGGAGTCGAAATCGTGGCCGGCTACGACGACCTGGGCTCCCAACGCGGTCATCGCCGCGTTCTTGTCGGGATTGTTGCCCTCCGGCACGAAGATCGTGCTCTGCACGCCGTGCAGCTGAGCGGCATGCGCCAGCGACTGACCGTGGTTGCCGCGTGTCGCGGTCACGAGTCCGGCACGGCGCTCACCTTCCGTGAGCGTCGCCAGTAGATTGAGGCCACCCCGGATCTTGAATGAGCCGAGCAGCTGCGCGTTCTCGAGCTTCACGAACGGAACACAACCCAGGCGCTGTGCCAGCAGGGGATGGGTGACGAGCGGCGTGGGCGTGAGTTGCCGGCGTAGCCGGGTGCGCGCCGCCACGATGTCATCGAAATGCACCGCGCCCGTATGGCGATCGGTCGCCGGGATCGAGACATGACGTGTCGAACTGACTGGCATCGGCGTCTCAGGCGCGCGCCTGCTTCAGCCAGGGCATGCGCGCGCGCAGCGCAGCGCCCACTTTCTCGATCGGGTGATCGAGGTCGGCTTGCAGCAGGCGCTGGTACGAGCCGCGACCGGCGCGATTCTCCGCGATCCACTGGCGCGCGAAACGGCCGCTGCGGATTTCCTTGAGCACCTTCTGCATCTCCTTCTTGACGCGGTCATTGACGATGCGCGGTCCGCGCGTGAGATCGCCGTACTTGGCCGTTTCGCTGATGTAGCGGTGCATCTTCTCGAGACCGCCCTCGTGCAGCAGGTCGACGATCAGCTTCAGCTCGTGCAGGCATTCGTAGTAGGCGACTTCAGGCTGGTAGCCGGCCTCCACGAGTGTCTCGAAGCCCTTCACCACCAGCTCGGTCGCGCCACCGCACAGCACCGACTGCTCGCCGAACAGGTCCGTCTCGGTTTCCTCCGCGAACGTCGTCTCGAGAACGCCACCGCGCGTGCCACCGATGCCGTGGGCGTAGGCGAGCGCCTTTTCCTTCGCCTTGCCGCTCGCATCCTGGGCGACCGCGAGCAGACACGGCACGCCACGACCCTGCTGATACTGCCGACGCACGAGATCGCCCGGCCCTTTGGGCGCGATCAGCACCACATCGAGGTCCTTGCGTGGCTTGATCTGCCGGAAGTGGATATTGAAGCCGTGCGCAAAGAGGAGGGTGGCGCCGCGCTTCAGGGCGCGTTTGACGTCGTCGTAGAGGTCGTGCTGCGCGAGATCCGGCACGAGCATCGCCACGAGATCCGCCTCGCGCACGGCCGCGAGCGGCTCGGCGACCTTGAGACCATCCTTCTTTGCTTTCTTCCAGCTCGCGCCGCTCTTGCGCACACCAACGGTCACATCGTGGCCGCTGTCCTTCAGATTGAGGGCGTGCGCGCGTCCCTGGCTGCCGTAGCCGAGAACTGCGATGCGTGCACCCTTCAGCGCCCGCTTATTGACGTCTTTGACCGAATACAAGCGCATGAACTCACTCCCCGCGACAACAAAACCGTTCTGCCTGGCGAATAGCAGTGACCAAAAAAGAAACCCCGCCTCGGCGCTGCCGGTGCGGGGTTCCTTGGTGTTCGCCTTTGGATCGATCCTCAGGCCAGGGCCCCGCACCTCCGTGCGATCAGCAGGCCGATCAGGGACAGCAGCAGGGCCAGCGACGCAACCTCGCGGAACGCGGGCGATCCCCGGTGCAGGAGTGTGGCGGCGGACAGGCTTCTGCTGGTCATTTGGTGCTGAGAAAATCGAGTTGCGGTCGATAGGAGCACACGAATTGCGACCTTGTCAACCGCTGTCGGACCGTTGGATTACCGTGGTTCGATGCAGCGAGGCGAAATTCTGTAAGCTTGCGCCGCAGACCCTAACTCTCTCTCGTTCTGATGGCTGCTCTGCTCACGCGCTCCATTTCCGAATCGGCCACGTTGCCCCTGTGGCCCGTCACCGAAGGCATGCTGGAAGGATGGCTGGCGGAGCAAAGTCCCGCGATCGCAAAGTGGGCCGCGGAAAGCGGCTTCAAGGCCGAACGCCATCGGGTGCTGTTGTTGCCTGATGGGGCGGGCGGCGTCGCGGGAGCAGTGCTCGGCCTCGGTCGGCTCGCCGATCTCTCGGAATTGAGTCTGTGGCACGTGGCGGGCGTGGCCGATCGGCTCCCGGCGGCGGACTTTCGCTGTGCCGCCGATTTGTCCGCGGATGCGGCGAACCAGTTTGCGCTCGGGTTTCTCTACGGCCAGTACCGCTTCGAGCGCTACCGTCGACCACCTGCCACCGCACGCGCGGCGCGACTGGTCGCGCCCGTCAATTGCGATGCCGCGCACGTCGAGGCGATGGATCGAGCGCTGAGTTGGGCGCGAGACCTGATCAACACCCCGGCAAGCGACATGGGACCCCGCCAGCTCGCGGCCGAAGCCGTCGGTCTCGCGCAGCAGTTTGCCGCGCGGCACCGGGTCATCGAGGGCAAGGAACTCCTCGAGGCCGGCTTCCCGATGATCCACGCCGTCGGCCGTGCGAGCAGTGAGCCGCCCTGTCTCATCGACCTGTCGTGGGGGAGCCGCGGGCCACGAGTCGTGCTCGTGGGCAAGGGAGTGTGCTTCGACAGCGGTGGGCTCGATCTCAAGAACGCGCAGTCGATGCTGCTGATGAAGAAGGACATGGGCGGCGCCGCGTGCGTGCTGGCGCTGGCGCGTCTGATCATGGAGACACAACTTCCGGTGCAGCTGCGTGTGCTCGTTCCCGCTGTCGAGAACAGCGTGGGCAGCGACGCCTATCGTCCGGGCGATGTGCTCGCCACGCGCAAGGGCTGCACGGTGGAGATCGGCAACACCGATGCCGAAGGCCGACTGGTGCTGGCCGATGCGATCGCGGAAGGGGACGCCGCGCAGCCCGATCTCCTCATCGACCTGGCGACGCTCACCGGCGCGGCGCGCGTGGCGCTCGGGCCGGAGTTGCCGGCACTGTATGGCAACGACGAGTCGCTGTGCGCGGAGCTGCTGCGTCACGGTCGCGAACAGCACGATCCGCTCTGGCCGATGCCGTTATGGATTCCTTATGAAGAAGACCTCGCCAGCAAGGTCGCGGACCTCGGCAATGCCTCGGCTTCAGCCTTCGCCGGGTCCATCATCGG
>DATBIF010000054.1:0-8821 GCA_036557045.1 Steroidobacteraceae bacterium | reverse complement strand
GTCGGGCTTCTCGACGCCCGTGAGCATCCGGAACAAGGTGGTCTTGCCCGCGCCGTTCGGGCCGATGATGCCCACGATGCCGCCCGCCGGCAGGCGGAAGCTGAGGTTGTCGATCAGCAGCCGATCGCCGAAACCCTTGCGCAGGTTGTTCACTTCGACGACCAGCTCACCGAGGCGCGCGCCGGGCGGAATATAGATTTCGTTGGTCTCATTGCGCTTCTGGAATTCCTGCGAGGCGAGCTCCTCGTAGCGCTGCACGCGCGCCTTGCTCTTCGCCTGGCGCGCCTTGGGATTGGCGCGCACCCACTCGAGCTCACGCTGCAGGGACTTGCGCAACGCGTCCTGCTGCCTCTCTTCCTGCTGCAGGCGCGCGTCCTTCTGTTCGAGCCACGAGGAATAGTTGCCCTCCCACGGAATGCCATAGCCGCGGTCGAGCTCGAGAATCCAGCCGGCGACGTTGTCGAGGAAGTAGCGATCGTGCGTCACCGCGATGACGGTGCTCGGATACTCCTCGAGAAAGCGCTCGAGCCACGCCACCGATTCGGCATCGAGGTGGTTGGTGGGCTCATCCAGCAGCAGCATGTCGGGTTGCGACAGGAGGAGCCTGCACAACGCCACGCGGCGCCGCTCGCCGCCAGAGAGTGTGTCGACCTTGGCGTCCCAAGGCGGCAGGCGCAGCGCGTCGGCGGCGATCTCGAGCTTGCGCTCGAGCTCCCAGCCCTGCACGGCGTCGATCGCATCCTGGAGCTTCGCCTGCTCGTCGAGGAGCTTCTGCATCTCGTCGTCCGACACGGGCTCTGCGAAGCTGTCGCTGATCGCGTTGAAACGGTCGATCAGTTTCTGCGTGTCGCCGACGCCCTCGGTGACGATCGCGCGTACGTCCTTGGTGGCCTCGAGCTGCGGCTCCTGCGGCAGGTAACCGATCTTGATCCCGGGCTGCGGCCGCGCCTCGCCTTCGATGTCCTTGTCGAGCCCCGCCATGATCCTGAGGAGCGTCGATTTGCCCGCGCCGTTCAAGCCCAGCACGCCGATCTTGGCGCCGGGGAAGAAGCTCAGGGAGATGTCGCGCAGGATGATGCGCTTCGGGGGTACCACCTTGGATACCCGGTTCATGGTGTAGATGTACTGGGCCATGCGAGAAGTGAATAAGCCCTTGCGGCTGCGGCCAAAAAGGCCGCGCATTATCCACCAACCCCCTGTGTTAGGCTACCCGCGCAACTCGCAGAGTTGCCCTAGTCCGCTTGGGGAGTCCTTACAAGTCCGATGGCGCCATCCACGGGCTCACCGGTCGCACTCGTCGCCGGCGAGAAGATCGCGCGTTACGGGTTCGGTGACGGCCATCCGTTCGGCTACGACCGTCACGATGTGTTCATGCGCGAGCTGAAGGCCGAGGCGCTGGATGCGTCGCTCGCGCAGCTCGAGCCCCGTAGCGCGACGCGCGAAGAGCTGGCCAGCTTTCACACGCCTGCCTACATCGGGCTCGTCGAGGAGCGATCGGCCGTGGGGCAGGGATACCTCGATGCCGGCGACACCCCGGCCTATCGCGGCATCTTCGAAGCGGCCTGCAACGTCGTCGGCGCCACGCTCACCGCCGTCGAAACGATCATGTCAGGTCAGGCCGAGCGCGCCTTCATTCCGATCGCGGGCCTGCATCACGCGTCGCGCGGCCACGCGGCGGGCTTCTGCGTGTTCAACGATTGCGGGATCGCTGCTGAGATTCTGCGCAACCGCTACGGCCTGAAGCGTGTCGCCTACGTCGACATCGACGCCCACCACGGCGATGGCGTGTTCTACGGTTTCGAGGACGATCCGTTCCTGCTGTTCGCCGATATCCACGAGGACGGTCGCTATCTCTACCCCGGTACCGGTGCCGCCTCTGAAACGGGCGTGGGCCGGGCCAAAGGCACGAAGCTTAACTTGCCGTTGCCGCCCGGCGCCGATGACAGCGAGTTTCATCGCGCCTGGGCGCGGGTCGAGACTTACCTCGAGCAGTCGGAACCGGAGTTCATCCTGTTCCAGTGCGGTGCCGACAGCCTGGAAGGCGACCCGATCACTCACCTGCGCCTCACCGAGAACGCCCATGCGCACGCCGCCGCACGCCTGTGCGCGCTGGCGAAGCGCTCGGCGCAGGGCCGCGTGCTGGCGATGGGTGGCGGCGGCTATAACCGCCGCAATATCGCCCGGGCCTGGACCCGTGTGGTGCGCTCCCTGGTGGAGTCCGACTGATAGACTGGCGAGCCTGCCGCGCAGGTTCGTCGACCAGTCCCGGAGCCATTGATGTTCGATCTGAAGATGACCATTGGCGATTTCGACCCCGAGCTGCAGCACGCGCTGGAGGGCGAGCGACGCCGGCAGGAGGAGCATCTCGAGCTCATCGCCTCGGAGAACTACACCAGCCCGCGGGTGCTGCAGGCGCAGGGTTCGGTGCTCACCAACAAGTATGCCGAGGGCTATCCCGGCAGGCGTTACTACGGCGGCTGCGAGTTCGTCGATGTCGCCGAGCAGCTGGCGATCGATCGCGCCAGGAAGCTCTTTGGCGCGGCCTACGCCAACGTGCAGCCGCATTCGGGCTCGCAGGCCAATGCCGCTGCCTACTTTGCGTTGATCAACCCGGGCGACACCCTGCTCGGCATGAGCCTTGACCAGGGCGGTCATCTCACGCATGGGGCCAAGGTCAATTTCTCGGGTCGCTACTTCAAGGCAGTGCAGTACGGGCTCGATCCGCGGACCGGGCTGATCGACTACGCGCAGGTCGAGCGACTCGCGCAGGAGCATCGCCCCAAGCTGATCATCGCCGGTTTCTCCGCCTACTCGCGCGTCATCGACTTCCCGCGCTTTCGCCAGATCGCCGACGAGGTCGGCGCGTATTTTCTGGTGGACATGGCGCACGTCGCGGGACTCTGCGCCGTGGGGCTGTATCCGAACCCGGTGTCGATCGCGGACGTGACCACGACGACGACGCACAAGACGCTGCGCGGGCCGCGCGGCGGATTGATCCTGGCGCGCGCCAACCCGGAGATCGAAAAGCGCTTGAGCTCACTGGTGTTCCCGGGGACCCAGGGCGGTCCGCTGATGCACGTCATTGCGGCGAAGGCCGTGGCGCTGCTCGAGGCGCTGCAGCCGGAGTTCGCCACGTATCAGCGCCAGGTTCTCAGCAACGCGCGCACGATGTGTCGAGTGCTCATGGAGCGCGGCCACAAGATCGTGTCCGGCGGCACGGACAATCACCTGTTCCTGCTCGACCTCATTGCCAAGGACATCACTGGCAAGGATGCCGACGCCGCGCTCGGCCGCGCGAACATCACGGTGAACAAGAATGCGGTGCCCGGCGATCCGCGGCCGCCGATGGTCACGAGCGGACTGCGTATGGGCACTCCCGCGATCACCACGCGCGGCTTCCGCGAGGCCGAAGCTGAGCAGGTGAGCCACTGGATTGCCGATGTGCTCGCCGATCCGGCGAACGAGGCGACGCTCAAGCGCGTGCAGCGTGCAGTGCTCGACCTGTGCCGCCGTTTCCCCGTGTACGCGTGAGGTGTCCGCGACGCTCCCCGGCGCAAGCGCAGCCCGACAGCCGCGACTGTAAGCCCCATGCATTGCCCGTTCTGCGCACATGAAGAGACCAAGGTGATCGACTCGCGGCTCGCGGGCGATGGCAGTCAGATTCGCCGTCGCCGTGAGTGCCTGAAGTGCGCTGAACGCTTCACCACTTTCGAGAGCGCGGAACTGGTGATGCCGCAGGTCGTCAAGAGCGATCGCGCGCGCGAGCCGTTCGACGAGCACAAGCTGCGCGCCGGAATTCTCAAGGCGCTCGAGAAGCGCCCGGTCAGCAGCGAGGCGGTGGAGCAGGCGGTGAGCCGGATCTGCCACAAGATCCGCAATCTCGCAGAGCGCGAGGTGCAGGCGCGACAGGTCGGGGAGCTGGTCATGGAGGAATTGCGACAGCTGGACGAGGTGGCCTACGTGCGCTTTGCGTCCGTGTACCGCAGCTTCCAGGACGTGGAAGCCTTCCGCGAAGAGGTGGAGCGCTTGCGCCACCGCCGCCGGCGCGAGGCGAGCGCCGATCAGCTGTCGCTGCTTCCCGGCGCCGGCAACGACAAGAAGAGCTGACATGGCCTTCAATGACTTCGATCGTCGTTGCATGGCGCGCGCGCTGGAGCTGGCGGCGTTGGGGATGAACACCACCGACCCCAATCCACGCGTGGGCAGCGTCATCACCAGAGGCTCCAAGGTCATCGGCGAGGGCTGGCACGAGCGCGCCGGCCACGCGCATGCCGAGGTGATTGCACTGGTGATGGCGGGCGATGCGACCCGCGGCGCGACGGTCTACGTGACGCTCGAGCCGTGCGCGCATTTCGGGCGCACGCCGCCCTGTGCGGACGCGCTCGTGAAGGCTGGCGTGGGGCGTGTCGTGTGCGCCATGGCCGATCCCAATCCCAGCGTCAGTGGCACCGGCATCGAGCGCCTCAAGGCCGCCGGCATTACGGTGGAGTCGGGCCTCATGGAGGCCGAGGCGCGCGCACTCAATCCTGGCTTCATCAGGCGCATGGAGCGAGGCCTGCCCTGGGTGCGCATCAAGCTGGGCGCGAGCATCGACGGTCGCACGGCGCTGGCGAACGGCGCGAGCCGCTGGATCACGAGCGAGGAATCACGGGCCGACGTGCAGAACTGGCGCGCGCGCAGTTCCGTGATCGTGACAGGTTCCGGCACGGTGCTGGAGGACAACCCGCGGCTGGACGTGCGCGCCGGGTCCGAAGCGCAGGACCTTCGCCAGCCATTGCGTGTGATCCTCGACACTGAACTGCGTACTCCACCCCAGGCACGGATTCTCGACGCACCGGGACGGGCGCTCATCCTGACCGGTCCCGACAGCGGCGACCGCGGTGCGGCTTTCGAAACGCGGGGTGTGTCCATAGAAACGATGCCGCGCGGAGAGGAAGGCCTCGATCTGCGGGCGGTCCTGAACCGGCTGACCGAGCTGGAAGCGAATGAGATCTGGGTCGAAAGCGGTCCGCGCCTGGCAGGATCGTTCGTGCGCGAGGGCCTGGCTGACGAGCTGGTGCTGTACTTCGCGCCGTCGATACTGGGTTCGAGCGCCCTGGGAATGTTCGAGCTTCCATCCCTGACTTCGCTCGATGCGGCAGTGAAATTCGAATTCCGCGACGTTCGCAGAATTGGACCCGACCTGCGGGTCGTCGCCGCGCGCAAGGATTGAGCCGATGTTCGCGGGAATCGTCCAGGCAGTCGGCAGCATCAGGGCGCGCAACGAGCGTGGCGGCGACGTCGAGCTGATCATCGATGCCGGCGATCTGTCGCTGCAAAGCACACGTCTCGGAGACAGCATTGCGGTGAGCGGCGTGTGTCTCACGGTGACGCGGACCAGCGGGTCGACGTTTGCGACCGACGTTTCGCGCGAGACGCTGAGTCTCACCACGCTTGCCGACCTGAAGCCTGGAAGCCGCGTCAATCTCGAAACGGCGCTCAAGGCCGGTGAGCCCATCGGCGGGCACCTGGTGTCCGGGCACGTGGATGGCGTCGGCCGACTCCTCGCGCGGACAGCCGATGGCCGTTCCGAGCGCTTGGCGTTCGAAGTGCCGCGCGAGCTCGCGCCCTACATCGCGCGCAAGGGCTCGGTGTGTATCGACGGCGTGAGCCTCACCGTCAACGAGGTCACGGACGCACGCTTTGGCGTCAGCCTCATCCCGCACACGCTGGCGGCCACGACCCTGGGCGATCTGGTCGTCGGCGCGCGCGTGAACATCGAGGTCGACCTCATCGCGCGCTATGTGGAGCGCCTTCTTGCAGCCTCCGATGAGGTTCCGCGAGGGTGACTTCCTGGTAACCCATCGCCCGTTCGCGTGTTACCGCGGGCGTCTGGCAGAATTCGCGCCATGAACAGCATCGAGGAGATCATCACGGAGGTGCGCAACGGCCGCATGGTGGTCGTCATGGACGACGAGGCGCGCGAGAACGAGGCGGACCTCATCATGGCGGCGGAGGCGGCGACACCCGAAGCCATCGCCTTCTTCGTGCGCTACACCAGCGGCATCATCTGCCAGCCGATGCTGCGCGAGCGACTGCAGGAGCTGCGGCTGCCACAGATGGTTCCCGAGAACACCGAGTCGCAACGTACCGCGTTCACGATCTCGGTCGACTATCGCCATGGCACGACCACCGGCATCTCGGCGCACGATCGCTCCAGGACGATTCGCGCGCTCGCGGATGCCGCGGCGAAGCCTGACGATTTCGCGCGCCCCGGTCATATTTTTCCGCTGCGCTACACGGAAGGCGGCGTCCTGATCCGGGCCGGGCACACGGAAGCCACCGTCGATCTCGTGCGCCTGGCAGGGTTCGAGTCGCTCACGGGCATCCTGTGCGAGATCGTCAATGACGATGGCACCATGAAGCGCGGCGCCCAGGTGATGGAATTCGCAGCCGCGCACCATCTCAAGGTCGGCACGATCGCCGACCTGATTCGTTACCGGCTGCACAAGGAACGCTCGGTGGAGCGCATTTCCGACCAGGCGGTGGAAACGGAGTTCGGCGCGTTTCGCATGTGCTGCTACGAGGACCACGTCAATCGCGACGTGCACATCGCCTTGGTGCGCGGCACGCTCGACGGCCGCAAGCCGCCGCTGGTGCGCGTGCATCTCACCGACACCCTGCGCGACGTGATCGGCATTCGCGGCGATCGCGGCTGGCCGCTGCGCGATGCGCTGCGCCGGATCGCGGAGGAGGGGAACGGCGTGGCCGTGATCCTGCGTCAGGCGGAGAGTCCGCATGAGCTCAGGGAGGCGCTGCGCACGCTCGACACCAGCAAGAGCGGCGCACGCCACGAGAGCACTCCGGTGCTGCGCACCTACGGCATCGGCGCGCAGATCCTGCAGGATCTGGGCGTCACGCGCATGCGGGTGCTGAGCGCCCCGCGGCAGATGGTGGCGATTTCGGCGTTCGACCTCGAGATCACCGAGTACGTCGACAGCGAGTCCTAGCGCAACCCGGCACGGCTTCCGCGGCACACTCGGCTATACTGCGTGCCCGTTCCAGCCGAGCACCCATGAGTCCGATTCGCACCGTTGAAGGCGATCACCTGGCGCGCGACCTGCGGTTTGCGATCGTCGCCTCACGCTTCAACGAATTCATCGTCGAAAGCCTGATCCGCGGCGCGATCGAGGCGTTGCAGCGGCATGGCGCCACCGAGAAGCAGATCGAGCTGGTGCGCGTTCCCGGCGCATTCGACCTGCCGCTCGCGGTGAAGAAGCTGCTTGCGGGGCGGCGTCACGATGCCGTGATCGCACTCGGCGCCGTCATTCGTGGCGCGACTCCGCACTTCCAGTACGTCGCGGGCGAGTGCGCCAGCGGGCTGGCTCAGCTCGCGCTCGAGTCGACCATCCCGATCGCATTCGGTGTGCTCACCACGGACAGCCTCGAACAGGCGGTGGAGCGTTCCGGCGGCAAGAATGGCAACAAGGGCGCCGAAGCCGCGGTGACCGCGATCGAAATGGCGAACCTGCTGCGGCGTCTGGAAGGCTGAGGCGTCGATGAGCGGTTCGTCTCAGGTGCGCTCGAGCGCGAGCAGTCGGGCACGTTCGGTGGCCCGCCGACTCGCGATGCAGGCGATCTACCAGGCGCAGCTCAACGCACAACCCTGGCAGGACCTGCACCAGCAGTTCCTCGCGCACGAAGACATGCCACGCGCCGACGGCGAATATTTTCGCGAGCTGCTGCAGCAGGTGTGCGGCGCGCGTGAACGGCTGGATGCGGATCTCGCGACGCTCCTCGACCGCGCGCCGAAGGACCTGGATCCGGTGGAGCATGCGATCCTTCTCATCGGCCTCTACGAGCTCGAAGCGCGCAGCGATGTCCCGTTCCGCGTCGTCATCAACGAAGGCGTGGGGCTCGCGCGCAAGTTCGGCGCGACCGACGGGCACAAGTACGTGAACGCAGTCCTGGATCGTGCGGCAGCACGCCTGCGCGCCAGCGAACGCGGCACGCCGTCGAACTGAATTGCGCCGGACGCCGCAATGTCGCTCGGCGAATTCGAGCTGATCAGGCGGTTCTTCACCCAGGCCGGGCCGCGGCGCGCCGACGTGAGTCTCGGCATCGGCGACGACGCAGCACTGGTGCGAGTGCCCGAGGGTACCGAGCTCGTAGTGGCCGTGGACACGATCGTGTCCGGCGTGCACTTTCCAGAAGCCACCTCGCCTGCCGACATCGGCTATCGAGCGCTCGCCGTCAACCTGAGTGACATCGCGGCGATGGGCGCGACGCCCGCCTGGGCGACGCTGGCTCTCACACTGCCAACGGTCGACGAGACCTGGCTCGCCGCGTTCTGTGAGGGCTTCTTCGGGCTCGCACACCGGCACGATGTGATGCTCATCGGCGGAGACACCACCTCCGGACCCTTGAGCGTGACGGTGCAGATCATGGGCCACGTTCCGAACGGCACAGCACTCAAGCGCAGTGGGGCCCGCGTCGGCGACCTCATCTTCGTGAGCGGTCACATCGGCGACGCTGCAGCGGGTCTCGCGCTCGTCAGGAACCGCACGAAGGCGGCGAGCGAATCGTCAGGCGAACGTTTGCGGGAGCGATTCTTCCGACCAGAACCGCGCGTCGCGTTGGGACAGGCATTGAGGTCGGTCGCCTCGGCCGCTATCGATATCTCGGACGGCGTGGGCGCCGATCTCACCCACATCCTCGAGGCCAGCAATGTGGGCGCACGCCTCGATCTCGATCGGCTTCCCATCTCGAAAGAGCTGGGCGCGACCTTCGGTGCAGAGCAGGCGCAGGAGCTCGCGCTGGCCGGGGGCGACGACTACGAGCT
>DATBIF010000053.1:0-18075 GCA_036557045.1 Steroidobacteraceae bacterium | reverse complement strand
AAGACCAGTCAGAAGTACCGTGAGGCACTCGAGCGCCTGACCGGCTAGACCGATCGCCGACGTCGGCACCAGTCAGCGATGATCCGATGAATCGCATCGAGGCCGTCGCTCAGTGCGGCTGGCCCGGGCTGCAGGATGATTGACGACTTGATCTCATGAAGATCGTCGTTGAGCACGGCGGGAATTTCGTTCCAACCGGCACGCGCACGCACTTTCGCGGGTTGGAATTTCTTGCCACACCAGGAACCGAGGATCAGATCCGGCGCGCGGCGCGGCACTTCGGCAACATCGGCGATGATGCGATTGCGCGCCAGCGATTCGGTGCTCAGCTCCGGAAAGCAGTCCTCGCCCCCGGCGATCCCGATCAGCTCCGAGACCCAGCGGATGCCGGAGATCTGCGGGTCATCCCACTCCTCGAAATACACGCGTGGACGCGCGGGTAGCCGCGCCGCTGCGTCGCGCACCGCGGTGACATGCGACTCGAGCCGTGCCACCAGCGCTGCGGTCTTCGCTTCGCAACCGATCATGCCGCCGAGTGTGCGGATCATGCCGAAGATGCCCGCGACGCTGCGATGATTGAAGACATGCAGGTTGAGACCCGCACGGATGAGCTCGGCGGCGATGTCCGCCTGCAGATCCGAGAATCCGAGCACCAGGTCAGGCGCGAGCGCGACGATGCGATCGATCTTCGCGCTGGTGAACGCCGAGACCTTCGGCTTCTCCTGGCGCGCGCGCGGCGGCCGCACGGTGAAGCCGGAGATACCGACGATGCGCCAGTCCTCGCCGAGCAGGTAGAGCGTCTCGGTGGTCTCCTCCGTCAGACAGACGATGCGTTCGGCGTATTCGCACATTTGCTCGCGACTCCAGGGCAACTCTGCACGAGTGTCATGAGCGCGACCGACGCTTGCCAGCGGCCACGCAGGCGTGCAAGTCTCGCGCAATGTTCCACATCCAGGAACGCATCGAACGGCTGTTGTTCGAGCCGAGCGGCTTGCCCCACGAGCAGGCCTGGGCGCCGGCGCTGCGTGTCCTGCGTTACGTCTACGCGATCCTGCGCGACCTGTGGAAGGGCGATCTCAACCTGCGCGCGATGAGCCTCGTATACACGATGCTGCTCGCCATCGTGCCGCTGCTCGCGTTCGCATTCTCCGTGCTCAAGGGAATGGGCATACACCGCGATCTCGAGCCGCTGCTGTACGAGTTCTTCCGGCCCGTCGGCGACCAGGCGGGCGAGCTGACGATGCGCGTCATGAGCTTCGTCGACAAGATCCAGAGCGGCGTGCTCGGCTCACTGGGTCTCGCCTTTCTCATCTACACGGTGATCGCCACGATCCAGAAGGTCGAGGAGAGCCTGAACTTCGTCTGGCGCGTCGAGCGGCCCCGCAGCTGGGCGCGGCGCATCAGCGAGTACCTGAGCCTCATGATCGTCGGCCCGATCCTGATCGTGGCGGCCTTCGGCCTCACCGCAAGCCTCGGCAGCAGCTCGATGGTGCGCTGGCTCCATGCGTACGAGCCCTTCGGCACGGTGATGTACATCGGCGGCAAGATCGCGCCCTACGTGCTCGTCACCGCGCTGTTCGCTTTCATGTATTCCTTCATTCCGAACACGCGCGTGCGCGCGGTGCCGGCGCTGATCGGCGGTCTCGCGGCCGGCGTGCTCTGGGTCCTGGCCGGCGCCGCGTTCGCGGCGTTCGTCCGCTACGTCTCCAAGCTCACCGTGATCTATGCCGGTTTCGCGATCATTCTCACCGCGCTCATCTGGATCTACGTCGCATGGCTGATCGTCCTGATCGGCGCGCAGATCTCGTTCTATGTGCAGAACCCGCAATACCTGCGAGTGGGACAGGTGGAGCTGCGCCTGACCAGCAGCCTCGCCGAGCGGCTCGCGCTCAATGTGATGACGCTGGTCGGCCAGGACTACCGGGCAGGCAAGCAACGCTGGACGACCAACGCGCTCGCACTGCGCTTCGACATTCCGGGGGCGACGCTCGCCATCGTCATTCACTCGCTCGAGAGTGCCGGCCTGCTCGTAGCAACCGAGGACGAGACCTGGATGCCGGGCCGTGACACGGCCGAGATCAAGCTGGCCGATATTGCGGACGCGGCGCGCCGGCATCACGGTGGGGAGCCTCGCGTGGCGGTACGTGGTACGCGTGTCGCCGACGACCTGGCCGCGGAGATCGACGAGGCGATCCGGGAGCGCTTCCAGGACAAGACGCTGCGCGATCTGCTCGAGGGAGCCCAGGGCCGGCGCGAATGACATAAGGCCCGAGTTTCGTCCGCGCGAGCCGTCAATACGTGACGCCGCTCTCAGATTCAGCCAATTCCGGGTTGCCGCGCCGGCTGCACCAAGTTGGCACGGCGACGCTGTGAATGCCGTCGTTACGTTCAATCGCGACTCCGTCGATGCTATGCCTCAATGGCTAATACTGACCCCTTCTCTGCCCTGCGCGGAGCCGCCAAGGCCGCGTTTTTCGAGCCTTACGCACGGCTCGTGCAGGTGCTCTATCCGCGCGCGCGCGGGGTCATTTTCTACGATGCCCGCGGCAAGATGGTCTGGCAGAAGGACGCCGACGTCGAAGGCACGCTCTCGGGGCAGGTCCGGGCACTCGTCCAGGAGGCAGCTGATCCCGACAAGGGTCGCCGCAACGGATCGGAACGGTTGTTGAACGATTCGACGCCGTCCTATCTGCTGTGGCTGCGCGACGAGCGCGAGGAGCCGCTGGGCATCATTGGGGTGACCTGCAAGCCCCCGGCCGGGAAGACCCCTGCGGCCACCATCGCCGAGGTGCAGAAGACACTGCAGCCCCTGCTCCAATGCATCGCACGCGAGCTCGCGACGCTGCGCAAGCTTCCGAGCGAGTCTCAGCAGGACCACTCCACTTCCAGGCTGCAGAATTTCGAATGGCTCGCCGACAAGGCGCTGCCGCTCATCAACGCTGCCGGGAGCGCGGAACCGCTCCGGGAGCTGCTGGCCGCGATCGTTTCGCACACCGACTCGGCGCTCGGCGCCGTGGTCGTGCCGGACAACTCGATTCGCATCCTGGTGGAATCGCCCGGCTGGAGCAGCGAGACGGCCAAGGACGCGCTGCGCCGCGCCCATCGCCAGGTCCTGTCGTGGGTGCAGCTCGAGCGCCGGACGTTCCTGAGCAGCCGCCCGTTCAAGCAGGATTCGGATCGCGACTCCGACGATGACTCGTTCGCGGGCCTGAATCCCGATCCGGAGCCCGAGCCGAAGTCAGCCAAGGACGCGGGCACACTGTCCTATCACGTGATCGCGGCACCCGTTCTGCAGCGGCCGGATCACGCGATCGGTTATGTCGCCCTGCTCCGTTCGCCATTCGCTTCCGAGTTCGGCGAGGCCGAGGAACGGCTCCTCGAGCGCATCAGCCCGCTCATCCCGGCGATCATCGAGCGCGATTACGACTCGATGACGAACCTGCGTTGCGCTGCGGGTCTCGAGCGCGCCTTGCGCTCGCTGCCCACCACCGAAAGCAATACGGCGTCCGTGATCTACTTCGATATCGTGGGACTCGCTGCCTACAATCACGAGCGCGGCGCGCCGGAGGCGGACCGGCTGATTCGCCATGTCGCCAAGCTGTTGCGCCCACCACAGCTGCCGGAAGCGGCCATCGCCGCCCGGCTCAGTGGCGGCCACTTTGCCTGCCTGCTCCCGCGTCATGACGCGGAGGCCGCCGAAGAGGTGGCGCGGCGTGTTCGCGAGGCTGCCGGCACGGCAAGCTCCTCGAAGCGCTCTACGGATCCGCAGCTTGAGCTGCGCAGCGGCGTCGCCGCGATCACACCGACCGCCGCAGGGCTGCGCTACGCCCTGGTCACTGCACGTGCCGCTGCTCAGCCGGTCTCGCAGGCCAGGTCGAAGAGCGCCTCCGCACGCACCGAGAGCTCACCGGCCGCGGAACACGAGTCTTCGCGCAATCCCATTCCGGTGCGACTGCGCGAGGCGCTGCGCGACAACCGCCTGAAGCTGTTCGCGCAGCCGATGCGCCCGGTCAAGGATCCGCGTCGGCCGGTGCGCCTGGAACTGCTCCCCCGCATCGTCGATGAACGCGGCGAACTGATTGCGCCGACCGACTTCCTCTCCACCGGCTCCGATCGCGACGCGCTCACCGAGCTCGATCGCTGGGTGATGAGCACGGCCTTGAGCGAGATGGCGGCGCGCGGGCCGCGCCTGCGCACCCGGACGATCGAAATTGCACTCAACATCTCGCCGCGTTCGCTCGAGGTCGCGGACTTCCACGACTGGGTGGCCGAGCAGCTGCGCCGCGAAGTGCTCCCGGCCGAGCAATTCCTGTTCGAGATTGCCGAAACCACCGCGGCCAACCATGGCCGCGACGTCGCGCGTTTCGCCAAGCGCGTGCTGCGCGCGGGCGCCCGCATCGTCATCGACAACGTCGGCGGCGCGGCCTGCGGTCGCCTGCAGGCGCACGGCGCGAGCTCCATCAAGATGGACGGCACCCTGCTGCGCGATGTCGTGAAGGACGTGCGCGCGCAGCGGCTGGTCGAAGCCCTGGCGCAGTGGGCGAGCGCGAGCCGCATGGACACCGTCGCTTCACAAGTCGAGAACGAGCAGGTGCGCGACTGGCTGGTGCAGCTCGGGATCGACTACATACAGGGATACGTGGTGAGCAAGCCGCAGCCGCTCGAGGAAGTGCTCGACGAGCTGCTCGGCGCGACGCGCGAAAACGTCCTGTTCGGCCTGGTACCAGGTACCGTTGCATAAGTTGTTGCACAACTCGCCCGTCCCGTTGAGCTGGGTTATGCAACAACTTATGCAACGGTACCTGGTACCCTTCAGTCGCCGGCGATCGTCATTTCTCCAAGCAGCATCGATCCGGTGCGCACCGCGCCGCGCAGATCCACGTCGCTTCCCACCGCGACGATGCCGAGCAGCATGTCGCGCAGATTCCCGGCGATCGTGATCTCGTGAACCGGGTACTGGAGCTGGCCGCCCTCGACCCAGAAACCGGACGCGCCGCGCGAGTAATCGCCGGTCACGGTGTTGACTCCCTGCCCCATCAGCTCGGTCACCAGCAACCCGCTGCCCATGCGGCGCAGCAGTGCCTGCTGATCGTCCGCCCCGTGCGAGACCAGCAGATTGTGTACGCCGCCGGCGTTGCCGGTGGTCTGCAGACCCAGCTTGCGCGCCGAGTAGGCGCTCAGCACGTAGCCTTGCAGCACGCCATCCCTGACGATCTCGCGGTCGCGCGTCGCCACGCCCTCGTTATCGAATGCGGAGCTCGCGATTGCCTTTGGGATATGCGGACGCTCGGAAATCTGCAGCCAGGCGGGAAACACCTGCTGACCGGCCGCGCCGAGCAGGAACGACGAACGCCGGTATTGGCTGCCGCCACGGATCGCGGTGAGGAAGTGTCCGACCAGGCCTCTGGCCATTTCCGGCGTAAAGACGACCGGCGCGCGGCGTGTCGTGAGCTTGCGTGATCCGAGCCGGGCTATGGTGCGCAACGCACTCTCGCGTCCCACCTGCTCCGCGTTCTCGAGCTCGCGCCAGTCGCGCGCGGTCGTGTACCAATAGTCCCGCTGCATCTCCTCGCCAGCGCTCGCGACGACTGCGCAACTGACACTGTGCGAGGTGCTGGCGTAGCCGCCCATGAAGCCATGACTGTTGCCGTAGACGCGCATGCCGCGATGCGTCCCCAGCGAAGCGCCCTCGGAATTGCGGATGCGGGCGTCCACGGCGAGAGCAGCCGCCTCGCAGGCGCGCGCGATCTCGATCGACGCTTCGGGTGAGATGTCCCAGGGGTGCGACAGTGCGAGATCAGGCTGCTCGCGCGCCATGAGCTCGGCATCGGCCAGTCCCGCGCACTCGTCCGAAGCCGTGAAGCGCGCGATGCTGCAGGCTTTGAGCACCGTGTCGCGCACCGCTTCGCGGCGCAGGTCCGCAGTGCTGGCGGAGCCCTTGCGATGGTCGAAGTACACGGTGATCCCGAGACCGCGATCGCGTTGATACTCGAGCGTGTCGACCTCGCCGAGACGCACGGTGACATTGAGCCCTGTATCGACGCTCACGCCGACTTCCGCCTGGCGGGCGCGCTCGGTCCGGGCCTCCTCGAGCGCGTATGCGACGAGTGCTTCGAGATCGTTGCGTGTAAGAGTGACGACGGCCTGCTGGGCGGCTGACATGAGTGAATCCGTGCGGTCTCCAGGAAAGCGAGGGATTTTAGGGCAACTCTGCACAGGTTTCATGGGCGCGACCGCGCCTCCGCAAGCTCCTGGCCAGGCGCGAGGCGCAGTCGATATGTTGATAACGATAAGACCTCGCAGCGACGCCAGAAGCTTGCCGAGGTCGGTCCCGGACGGGTTGCGCCGCGAACGGGCAGCTGCGGCGTTGCGGTGCTTGCCAAAGGAATCGACCATTGCCGGCGCACCGCGCCTAGCATCTGCACCGTTGGCGACGCAACGCGCTCCATGAAACCTGCGCAGAGCTGCCCTGGGGCAACGGTCGCGCTCATGAAACCTGTGTGGGGTTGCCCGGGCTGGCGGATTGCCAACACGCATCCCTCACCCGATACTCGACATCACTGCATCGCTCACCTGCCTCTGGACACCGCGGCATGATTCGCCGGCGCGACGACGACCTGGAACCGGACGAAGAACGCCCCAGCAAGGGCGCCCGCAAACGCGCCGCTGAAGACTTGCAGCAGCTCGGCGAGGAGCTCATCGGCCTGCCGGACGCCGTGCTCGAAGAGCTGCAACTGCCCGAGACCCTGCGCGACGCGGTGCTGGCGGCGCGGCGCTTTCCCAGCCACGGCGCACAGCTGCGCCAGCGCCAGTACATCGGCAAGCTGATGCGCAGGATCGACGCCGACGCGATTCGCGTCGCAATCGAAGCGCGGCGCCGGCAGCGGGAGGCGGCAACGCGGCAGTTCAAGCGCATCGAGCAATGGCGCGAGCGCTTGCTGCGCGAGCCCGGGCCGGGACTCGAAGCGCTGCTGAGCGAGCATCGCGACGCCGATGCCGCGCGCCTGCGGCTCCTCATCGCGAGCGCCAACGAGGAAGTGCGGCGCGGCAGCGCGCCGCGCGCGGCGCGTGAGCTCTTCCATTACCTGCGTGATCTGCTGACTTCGGCCAGCGCGTAACGCAGTCGCTGCCCGGCCGACGCGGCCGCACATGCTACAATTCCCGCATGAAACCGCTGGTCGGGATCATCATGGGCTCATCGTCGGACTGGGAGACGATGCGACCGGCTGCGGAAATACTCGAGCGTCTCGGCGTCGCGCACGAGGTGCGCGTCATCTCCGCGCATCGCACTCCTGATCTGATGTTCGAATACGCCGGCGCTGCGCAGCAGCGCGGTGTCGAGGTCATCATTGCGGGCGCGGGCGGCTCCGCGCATCTCCCCGGCATGACCGCTGCCAAGACAACGCTGCCGGTGATCGGGGTGCCTGTGCAATCGAAGACGCTGAGCGGCCTCGATTCGCTGCTGTCCATCGTGCAAATGCCTGCCGGAATTCCCGTCGCCACCGTGGCCATTGGCTCGGCCGGCGCCACCAACGCCGCGTTGCTCGCCGCCTCGATACTCGCCAACAAGCACCCCGCGATCGATCAGGCTCTCAAGGCCTATCGCCAGAGCCAGACCCAGGACGTGCTGAAGGCCGGCGACCCGCGCGGGAGCACAGCTCCCGCAGGATGAAGATCGGCATCATCGGGGCCGGCCAGCTGGGACGCATGCTGGCCCTGGCAGGCTTTCCGCTCGGGCTCGCGTTTCGCTTCCTCGATCGCAGCAGCGCCGCGCCAGGCGGGCAGCTTGCGCCGATTCACGTGGGCGAGCTCGACGATGTCAGGCTCCTTGGCGAACTCGCGCGCGAGGTCGATGTCGTCACCTTCGACTGGGAGAATGTCTCCGCCGCCGGGCTCGCTGCTGTCGAGGCGCAGGCGAAGGTGTTTCCGCCGCCGGCCGCACTCGCCGCTTCCCAGGATCGTCTCGCCGAGAAGGAACTGTTCCGCCAGTTGCGCATTCCGACGCCCGAGTTCGCGGGCGTCGATTCCGAACGCGAGCTCGAGGGCGCCGTCGGGCGCATCGGCTTGCCGGGCGTGCTGAAGACGCGCCGCCTGGGTTATGACGGGAAGGGGCAGAGAGTGCTGCATTCGCCGGCGGACCTGTCGCCAGCGTGGCAGGAGCTCGGCACCGCGCCCCTGCTCTACGAAGCGTTCGTCAATTTCAGCCGTGAGGTGTCGCTCATCGGCGCACGCAGCGCGAGTGGCGAGATGCGCTTCTATCCGCTGGCGGCGAACGTGCACCGCGAAGGCATCCTGAGTTACACCGTCGCGCCCTACTCACACCGCGCCCTGCAGCGCCGCGCTGAACGGCACATGCGCGCCCTCTTCACGCGCTTCGGTTACGTCGGTGTGCTCGCCATCGAGTTCTTCGTGGTACGCGGCCGGCTCCTCGCCAACGAGATGGCGCCCCGCGTTCACAATTCCGGGCACTGGACCATCGAAGGGGCCATGACCAGCCAGTTCGAAAATCACCTGCGCGCCATTGTCGGCTGGCCCCTCGGCGCGACCACGCCTACCGGCCATTCAGCAATGCTCAACTTCATCGGTCGCATGCCGGACCGGGAGCGCTGGCTCGCCGAGCCGAACCTCTTCTACCACGACTATGGCAAGGAGCCGCGCGCGCGGCGCAAGCTGGGCCATTGCACGGTGCTGGAAAGCACTGCCGCCCGGCGCGATCGGCGTCTCAAGGGCCTTCTGCGGCTGCGTGAGCGCTCGATTTCTGTTGGCTGAGCGATTCCCTTACACTTGATCCAAAACCGGCACGCATAGGCCACTCGGGCTGTAGCGATGTATCTCGGGCTGTCGATGTATCTCGGGCTGTAGCGATGTATCTCGAGCTGTTCAAACTCAACGAGCTGCCGTTCCGTCTCAGTCCGGATCCCGCCTTTCTTTATCTCAGCAAGCATCATGCGCGCGCCAAGGCGTACATGGAGTCGACCATCTGGTTCACGGACGGCTTCGTGGTCATCACCGGCGAGATCGGGTCCGGGAAAACGACGCTGATCGAGACTTTCCTGCGCGAGCTCGAGAAGGACGTGGTGGTCGCGCAGGTCAATCAGACGCAGCTCTCGCCGACCGAATTCCTGCAGGCGGTGCTGGTGCAGTTCGGTTTTGCGCCGTTCAAGATGAAGAAAGCCGAAGTGCTCAGCACGCTCAACGACTTTCTCATCGAGCAGTACGCCAACAATCGCAAGGTGCTGCTGATCGTCGACGAAGCACAGAACCTGAGCAACCGTGTGCTCGAGGAGATCCGGCTGCTGTCGGGCGTCGAGACCACCAAGGAGAAGGTCCTGCGCATCATTCTCGCCGGGCAGCCGGAACTGAGCGAGAAGCTCATGTCACCGGAGCTGATGCAGCTCGCGCAGCGCATCCGGCTGCGATTTCATCTCACGCCGCTGTCGAAGACCGACAGCCGCCTCTACATCCAGCACCGGCTCGAGGTGTCAGGCTCGCAGGGCCGGCAGATTTTCAGCGATGGCTGCTTCGCGCTGATCTATCGCTACACCGGCGGCATTCCGCGACTCATCAATACGCTCTGCGACACCTCGATGATGGCCGCTTTCGCCCAGGATCGCGATCACGTCACCGAGGCCGACGTCGAGACCGCGGTGCAGGAGCTGCAGTGGGTGGAGTTCGCGGCGCGCACCAACCGCCTGTTGACGCCGACCGTGGAGCGGGTCGCCAGCACGGGTCCGACCGCGCAGGTGGCGCGCATCCTGGTTGCCTTCGAGGGGCAGACGGTGCTCGAGCGCCTGCTGCGCCCGGGCCGGCTGATCATCGGGCGCACCCCCGACAACGATCTGCCCATCGACAGCAAGTTCGTGAGCCGGCATCACTGCCAGATCATCACGACACCCGAGAGCTGCGTGATCGAGGATCTCAACAGCACCAACGGCATCTACGTGAAGGGCAAGCGCGTCCGCAAGCACAACCTCAACGATGGCGACGTCGTGCACCTCGGTCAGCACGAGATCATGTACATCGATGAGCGCGTCCCCAAGCAGCCGCGTGCGGCAGCCGAGCCTGCGGAGTTGCCTGCAGCGGCCGGCGAGTCCGCCTGGGGCGAATAGGGTCCCGGCAGAGCTGCGACTTCAGCGCAGCGAATTCTCGTCGAAGGGTGCGCCGCGGTACTCGCCGCTCTTGGCGCGGTAGTCGCGGCGCCTGAGCAGCACCACGAGCCCGCCCAGCACGCACACCGCCGCGAGCAACAGCAAAATGTCGGACCAGGGATGCCGGTCGAAGTAATAGGACCCGGCGGCCGCAATCAGTCCTGCCAATATGTAGAAATAGGGCAGCGCCTCGTAGAGCGGTTTGGAGAGCCTTACGATGCGGTTTTCCATGCCGCAATCGTAGTCAATCCGGGAACGAATGGACAACGCGTACGAGCGACGCCGCGCTCGGACCAAGCGTGGATCAGACGTGATCAGGGAAGCGCCCTAGCGGGTCAGGCAACTGCCGCGTGCGCCCCAGCAGCGGGCAACGTACCTGGGTAGAGAGCCACGTGTATTGGAGGAGGGACGAGGCGCGGCAGGCGCTACGCGTCGGTTCGAGCCGCGCGTCACCTTGCTCGCCGACGTGTCGCGAGCCACGGCGCTCACTCGCCGCGGCGCGCGGCGCCGGAAAAGAACCCGAAGAGCCGCTCCAGCAACGAGGGCTTCATGGACTTCAGGTGCAGGCTCTTGCCCGGATCTTCGACGGGCGTGGCCTTGAGCGCATTGAGCAGATCATTCGGCAGCGTCATTTTGAACGAGCCGGTCATCGAGGGATTCGGCGTCATCGTCGTACCACCCAGGTGACAGATTCCGCCTCGAACCTTAGAGAGGATGGCGCCGCCGAGGTGTGCTGACGTTCACGCCGAAGGGAAAATCGTCAAACGGGCGCGTGCCCCTGCGAAACGGGTCACGCGCCCGGGACGATATGACAAATGCGGCAGCGGTCAGATTTCGAGGAAGAAGACGTCGACCATCAGCGCACGCCCGGGGCGACCCTGCGTCGTGGCCCACGCCCAGTACGGCAGGACGTTCCCGGCAGCGTCATAACGCTTGTTGAAGCGCGGAATGGTGTCGAACGCGAGTATGCCGAACCGCGCCGGCGTGAACATCTCGTCTGCGGTCGAGATTGCGTCCGCGTTACGGTCGCGCCACAGCCGCAGCGACGGCCAGATTGCATCGGCGCTCGTGATGTATCCGTCGTCGTTGCCACCGAGGGCGGGCAAGTCGTATTGCGCCAGCCCGACGAAACCATTGGGCGCCTCACTGGCCTCGAACACCATCGGAGTGCCGACACCGAAGAGCTCGCCGCCGTTGTCCACGACACCGTTGCCGTTGCGATCGACGGCCAGGAATGCCTCGTCTCCACCCGGCTTCACCCATTGCACGTGGTTGCGGATGCCGTTGTTGTCGACATCGAACCAGACGCCGACACCGGCGGGCCCGAGCTCGATGCCATCCTGGGCGATGTCCACGACGATGGGACTGCAGGTCGCCCACGCCACACTCGCGGGCAGGCCGAAGAAGACGAGGACCGCAATCGCGATCCGAATACTGCTGTTCATGAGAGACGCCCTCCGTGGCCGGATCATGGGTTGCAGGCGTTGCAGAAGGGCTGGCAGGCCGGTGGCGGCGGTGGCAGCTTCTGCATCGCGAACACGATACTGTTGCCGTCGCTGACTTCGTCGCCGCCGAGGGTGACGTTGATGCCGAGCCCCGCAAGGCTGACCCATGCGTCCTTCGCACGGCCGGTATACGAAAAAGTGCAGTAGTGCGTCGATGGCCTGGCCCAGCCGTACCAGCCCGAGATGGAGTATTCGGCCGGGATGACCTCCGGAACGAAGACGGTGGTCGTATACCCCGTCTGCAGTCGCACGAACTGCAGGGCGCGCTGTGCCGTAAGCGGCGTGGTGTCAGGGCAGGTCAGCGTGTAGCCGCCTCCTGCCGTCAGGTAGAACCCATCGGCGCGCGCGAATACGCTCAGCCCCACCTGGACGCGTTCACTCACACCGACCTGACGGGGTGAATAGAAGCTCGATTTGACCGCGGCTGCCTGTACCGGCGCGACCCAACCCATCAGCATCAGCATCATCCATGTGCTTGCGTACTTCATTGCCACGCCTCCTTGCGCTGCTCCCGCGAGTTCCTCTCGAATTCTCCGGATGCGATGCTGTCGATTGCGAACTTCAGCTGGCCATCGATGTCATCCGGCGTGATCGTGATCCGGCCGGCTCGCTCCAGCAGGTACGTCTCCAGAATTCGCTGGCGCTGTGGATCCAGCGAATCGAGCAAGCCCACTGCCCAGCGCCGCTCCTGCTCGTAGCGCAGCCGGTTTGCCTGGTACATGTATGCGAGCAGCAAGGAAGTGCTGATCTTCTGCCTCGCCGCCATGAGCGCCTTCACCCTGGCGTTGAATCCATCGGCAAGATCCAGTTCCTGCGAGCTGGCCCGCGCCCGTGACGGGCCCTTCTCGACATAGGCTCTCAGGGCCTCCACGTCTTCTTCGCGGAAACCGCGTGCCACGAGCTCCTGCGCATGCAGGTCCACGACCTGCGGCTCGCGAAGCTCATCGAGCTGCGCTGGAAGCGGGCTCCACTGCGGGTACTGCACCGGATCAACCGAATACGACCCGTCATGGTTCGGGGTAAGGCCGAACTCGCTGAGGTCTGCGAGCGGCTGGCGCGTGTCGATCGCGCGCTGCAGGCTCCATTGCGCCTCGAAATACTTCTGATAGGCGGCCTTGTCCCTCGCGATGCCCGCAGGTGAATCCGCGTTGACGCGAGCGAAGGTCGCGAAGTAGTCGCGAATCACCACTGCCAGCTCGGCGCTGCCGGGCGCTTCTGGTGCCTTGATCTTTTCGTCGAACTTCGCAGCCGGTGCGGTCCCGGCGAATGCGTTGATATGCAACGATGCAAAGAGAACGAGCCCGGCGAGACGCAACCTGCGCCGCGTGATTCCGCAGCGCGCATATCGCGGGGAGAAATGTGATCTGAGTTCCGTGGTCATGGAATGCTTGCCTCCTTCCTGGATCGCCTGGATCGCCCGTCGGCCGGGCCGATGCTGCAGCAAGGGCCGGTCCGAGGGCGGCGGCGTGCGTCCTGCACCGACACGGAACGTTCGTGTTCCTCCGCACGGGAAGTGTCCCGCGCCGCGGCTTCGGCCACCACGAACTTATGAAGCGGGTTTCGGCAGATTTGGACGGGTTCGCCGCCCGGCTGATCAGGCGGTTCCGCCCACTGTCAGCGCGTCGACCTTGAGCGTCGGCTGGCCGACGCCGACCGGCACGCTCTGCCCCTCCTTGCCGCAGACGCCAACGCCTTCGTCGAGCTCGAGGTCGTCGCCCACCATGCTCACGCGCGTGAGCACGTCCGGGCCGTTGCCGATGAGCGTCGCACCCTTCACCGGCGCCGTGACCTTGCCATCCTCGATCAGGTAGGCCTCGCTCGCCGAGAACACGAACTTGCCGGAGGTGATGTCGACCTGGCCGCCGCCGAAGTTGACGGCATACAGGCCCTTGCGCACCGAACGGATGATCTCGTCCGGATCGTGCGGGCCCGCGAGCATGTAGGTATTGGTCATGCGCGGCATGACCACGTGCGCGAAGGATTCGCGCCGGCCATTACCGGTCGGCTTCATGCCCATCAGGCGTGAGTTGAGTTTGTCCTGCAGGTAACCCTTGAGCACACCCTTCTCGATGAGCGTCGTGCACTGCGTGGGCGTGCCTTCGTCGTCGATGTTGAGCGAGCCGCGGCGCGCGGCGAGTGTCCCGTCGTCGACGACGGTGCACAGCTCCGAGGCGACGCGTTGCCCGATGCGGTTGGTGAACGCCGATGTGCCCTTGCGGTTGAAATCGCCCTCGAGTCCGTGGCCGATGGCCTCGTGCAGCAGCACCCCGGGCCAGCCCGGACCGAGCACGACCGGCATCGTCCCCGCGGGCGCTGGAATGGCCTCCAGGTTGATGAGCGCCTGGCGCACCGCTTCGCGCGCATGACCCAGGCAGCGCTCGAGGGTGATCTCGTTCAGGCCGAAGCGGCCGCCGCCGCCGCTGAATCCCTGTTCGCGCCGCCCGTTCTGCTCGGCAATCACCGACACGTTGATGCGCACGAGTGGCCGCACATCGGCCGCCATCACGCCATCGCTCGTCATCACCAGGATCACTTCGTGCAGCCCGCTGAGCGAGGCCATGACCTGCACGATGCGCGGATCGAGGCGACGCGTCTCCGCGTCGATACGGCCGAGCAGGTCCACCTTGTCGGCGTCGGTCATCGTGACCAGCGGGTCGATGGGCAGGTACAGCCGGTGGCCGGTGCGCGCTTGCCAGGCCTGCAGCGCCCTGGGACCGCCTTGCTGCGCGATGGCGCGCGCCGCGTGCGAGGCCTCCTCCAGCGCGGGCAGGATGATCTCGTCCGAATATGCGAAGCCGGTCTTCTCGCCGCTGAGCGCGCGCACGCCGACACCCTGCTCGATGCTGTGGCTGCCGTCCTTGACGATGCCGTCTTCGAGCGCCCACGACTCCTCGCGCGACAGCTGGAAGTAGAGATCCGCGTTGTCGATCGCGCTGCCCATGAGCGAACCGAGCACGCGCGACAGCCGGCCTTCGTCGAGCCCGGCAGGCGTGAGCAGCGAGTCGCGCGCGATCGTGAGCGGATTCTGTGCGGGTTTCATTGGCGTGCTCAGCTCTCGAGGATGCGATGCTCGAGCGCCGGGAACGAACGGCGCACTTCGGCCTGCTTCTCGCGGTCGAGCGTCGCGGTCACGACACCCGCACCGCGCGGCAGTCTCGACAGCACCCGGCCCCAGAAGTCGACGATCATCGTATCTCCGTAAGTCTCGCGCCCGTTGGCGTGCATTCCCGCCTGTGCGGGCGCCATCACGTAGCACAGGTTCTCGATGGCTCGCGCCCGCAGCAGCGTTTCCCAGTGGGCGCGTCCGGTCGGAGCCGTGAATGCCGAGGGCAGGCTGAATATTTCGGCGCCTGACGCCGACATCCTTCTGAACAGCTCCGGGAAGCGCACATCGTAACAGACCGCCATTCCGAGCCTGCCCGCCGGGGTGTCGATCACCACGGGCTCCCGGCCATGAACGATGGTCGCGGACTCGCGATATTCCTCGGCCTTGTCCGGCACCTTGACGTCGAAGAGATGGATCTTGTCGTAGCGCGCGCGGCGCCTGCCGTCGGCATCGTAGAGAAGCGACGCGGCTGCCACGCGCCCGTCGTTGCCGGCGCGCACCGGGATCGTACCGCCGATGATCCAGAGCTTCAGCCGGCGCGCGTGGGCAGCCAGGAACTCCTGGATCGGTCCGTCACCATCGGGCTCGGAGGCCGCGAGCTTGTCGGCTTCGCTGCGGCCCATGATCGAAAAATTCTCCGGGAGGCCCGCCAGCAGCGCGCCCTGCGCAGCCGCTTCCTCCAGCAGGCGCCCCGCAATCGCGAGATTCGCGGCCACCTCGGGCCCCGAGGTCATCTGGATCGATGCGATCCGGCTCATCCTTTCTCCTTCTTCTTTTCGACCATGTGCAGTGCGTTCTCCGTCTTCTTCGCGTCCGAGGATTCGAGCCGTTGCACGATCGGGTTCTCCCACGGGCCGGTGATGCGATAGTAGCCGCGCGCGATGCCCTTGAGCGGCTCCTTGAAGATCTGCGAGAACAGGAGCATCGCCGCGCCGATCGCGGGGCCGCCGGCCAGCAGGCCCGCTGCCGGCAAAGCGTTGCCAAAGCTCCCGGTGACCACGACCGTCTGATCGTAATCGTGGCTCGCGAGTCCGGTGCGTCCAACCATGCCGATTTCCGCCGCGGGTCCCTTGAGCAGCAGGTTCTTGGTATAGGCATCACCGTTTTCAAGGGTGAAATCACCGTGAATGCTGTCAAACGCGAAACCCTTGTCGGTGAGATCGGAGAAGTCGAGCGACAGGCGGCGCGGCAGCGTCGCAATGCTGAGGAGACCGAAGACGCGGCCAGCACCCGGTTGCACGTTGAGAAGCTGCCCGCTCTCGATGTCAACTCGCACGGTGCCGTTGAGCCGGCCGAGGAGCGTCGAGCTCGGCGCGCCCGGAAAGGTGACATCGGCGCTGACCACGCCGTGCTTGGCCGCAAGACCAGGTCCGTAGCCGAGATCCTGCAGCGTCTGCTTCAGATCCGTGCTGTCGAGCTTGAGCTTGAGCGCGCCGCGCTGACCCGTCGGCGGGTTGGTCCAGGTTCCCGTTCCCGTGAGCTCATGGGTCGGCGACTTTGCCGTGAAGGAATCGAGGCTCAATCCATCGGGAATGCGGTTCAGTTCAGCGGTCGCCGCGCCCAGGTGCTTGCCAAATGCCGTGAAGTCACCGACCGATACCCTGACGTTGGGCCATGGCTTCGGATCCGGCTGGCTCTCGGTTTCCTCTGCCGCCGAGGCCGTTCCTTCCTCCGCGTCGAGCGTCAGGCGCGTCATGTCAATGGTGAGAGGATCAGCGGATGCGAATTCGAACGGCACGACCACAGTGCCGTGCGCCTTGGGCCCATCGACACTCACCGACCAGGCCTTGTCGCCAGCGACGAGGCTGCCATTGACCTGCGGAAATTGCATGCCGAAAACGTGGAAATCGCCGATGGTGAGCTCGACGCTGCGCAGGTAGTCGGAGAGTGGACGGCGGGTCGTGTCCGCGGGAGCGTTGCCGTCAGAGTGCAGGGCGAGCCAGTCCGAGAGGTCGAGCCTGGCCACGCTGCCGTGGACCTCGAGCCCCTTGCCCAGCGGCAGGCGGGCATCACTCTCGCCGAAGCGCACGCCCCCGCGATCGAACGCCCAGCCGAAATCCTCGCGCCTGAAACTGAGCTGCGAGCGCACATCGGTCCCATAGTTCGCGCGCACCAGCGCATTCGAGGAATCGGGCCATTGCACCTCGACGCGCAGCACTCGAGTGTCGCTCGCAGTCTTGGCGAGCGGCTCGGGCAGGTTGACGGCGGCGCCGCGGAGCGAGGAGTTGATGCGCAATATCATCGGGCGGCGCGCGGCGTCATCGTCACTGCCATCCGACGGAATGCGCATCGTGCCCCGCCAGTCGACGCTGCCGTCGACATCCACGACATCCGGCACGTCGAAATCGCGCCGCAAGGCGGCAAGCGGAGTCTGAGCGCGCACGTGGATGACGTTGTCGAGCTGCTTGCGGTTCGTGCCGACTTCCGGCATCAGGTCGATGTGCGCCAGCCCGCCCAGGTATTTCGCCGTGATGTCGTTGGCGGTCACGGACCTGTCCCGCACCTCGAGCGTGCCTGCGACTTGTTCGAGCGTGTGCCTGGTGTTCGCGAGCTGGAGCGTGCCGTCGCGGATGTCCGTCGTGACCAGCACCTTGCGCTGGTCCATATCCTTGACCGGCAGCAGCAGATTCACCTTGGCCGACACCGGGCCGTGGCCGCGCAGGTCCGCGAACAGGCTTCCCAGGCTGTCGACGACCGGCGTCTTCTGCAGATATCCCAGCGCATCGCCGAGATCGCCCGCGGCGTGACCGTCGATCGTCAGCTCACCATTCTTGAAGTCGACGAACTGCGCCCTGGAGTTCGTCACCTTGAGGCCGTTGAGCTGCGCGCTGCGCACGATGCCGGTGAGCCCGGCGTTCTTGAATTCGATGTCAGCCGAGAGATTCTCGAAATCGGGCCAGCCGGGAGCGTAGTGCAGCCGCATCCCCTCGACCGGAAAGCTGATGCGAAATTCGCCGCTCCCGTCGCGGAACGGGAAATTGCGCGTGGCGCCCTCGAATACGAACTCGCCCGACGGCGCGCGCCCGGCCAGCGGCATCGCATCGAGCCAGGCGAGGACTTTCTCCGGCAACTTGTCGGTCGGCAGATAGCGCCAGGCTTCCGTCAGAACGGCATCGCGAAACTTGCTATGGAGCTTGAGAACCGGCGAGTTGTCGCCACCGGGCAAGGTGAGATCGAGATCGGTCAGCGCATTCGCGTGCGCATTGCGCACGGCGAACTGGCTCGTGGAGATGTGCCAGCCTGCCTGTGAGTGCTCCCAGCGCACCTCGCCGCGCGCCATATCGGCGCTCAGCGGGCCGCGGAACTTGTGCGGCAT
>DATBIF010000052.1:0-2814 GCA_036557045.1 Steroidobacteraceae bacterium | reverse complement strand
TCGATCATAGGTCTCACGCTGGTGTTGACCAGGTCGTTGACCGTGACGATCAGATTCTTGATCGAGAGACCGATGAACAGCGCGATGGCGAGCACCACGAGCAAGGTAAGGATGCTCACGACGCCCCAGATGATGATCACGATGTCGCGTGCCGTGTCCATGCAGCTCTCCCGGACGCGGATCGGCGGAATTGTACCATGCGTTGCAGGTTTCACCATCCACATGCGGGAGTAGACGGCGCTGGCGATCGCGCTATCTCGCAGGCCATGCTCACCTCCGCTCGAGGCGAGCGAGCCGGATTAGACGCCAGAGCACGGTCGCGTGAGTCAGCGCCGCGATCAGCACGAGTGCAAGCCACACCTGTCCGACCACGCAGCCGATCGCCGCGATCAGCAGCCGCACATCTCGGGAACCGAGCCCGAGCAGCTCACCCGCGGTCTTGATCCCGACGCTTGCCTCGATGCGCGCCCGCGAATAGCTGACCGCGAAGGCGCCCGTAGGCGCCACCAACCCGAGTAGCAGCGGCCCAGCATATGACTCATGTTGATAGGCCCACCAGGCCATGCCCCCGAAGACCGCGGCATCCGCATAGCGGTCGAGCACCGCATCGAGCACGGCGCCGAAGCGGCTGCTGCGCCCCGTCAGCCTTGCCAGGTCACCGTCGATGCCGTCTACGACAGACGACGCATGAATCGCGAACCCCGCCCAGACGTTGTGACCGCCGGTCAACAGCGCCGCGGCCGCGAAGGCGATCAGGGTGCTGAGCACGGTGACCTGGTTGGGCGTGAGCGGCGTGTGCGCCAGCAGGCGAGCCGCAGGCCGTGAGAGCGGCCGGTTGAGACGGCGCGAAACGAGGCCGTCCACCGCTACGGGTTTCGCCGCGCCGGGCGCCATGCCCTCAGACGGCCGGCGGCGTGCAGATCGTGCCACCGCCCAGCACTTCGTCGCCGCGGTAGAAGACGGCTGACTGACCGGGCGTGACCGCGCGCTGCGGTGCCGCGAAAGCAACGCTGGCGCGGTCTCCGTCCACGGTGACCAGTGCGGGCAAGGCGCGGTTGCGGTAGCGGATCTTCACGTCAAGCGGCTCGTTCGGCGCGGGCGGCTCGCCCTGCGTCCAGCGCAACTGCTCGACGTACAGCGTCTGCGAGAGCAGCAGCTCTTCCGGGCCGATCACGACGACGTTCTCGGCTGGTCGCAGCTCCGTCACGAAGCGCCGCGCGCCGAACGCGCCCAGCCCCTTGCGCTGGCCTACGGTGTAGTTTGCGATGCCCGCATGCCCGCCGACGATGTTGCCCTGCTCGTCCACGATGGCGCCGGCCCGCTGCGGGGCCCGCGCCGAGACGAAGGCACGATAGTCTCCGCCGGGCACAAAGCAGATGTCGACGCTGTCCGGCTTCTCGGCCACGCGCAGTCCGTAGCGGGCGGCGATCGCGCGCACCTGAGGCTTGCTCAACTCGCCGAGCGGAAAGAGCACGCGGCGCAGTTCGCGCTGGCCGAGGGTATAGAGCACGTACGACTGATCCTTCTCCGGGTCGGCCGCGCGCAGCAGATGGACGCGGCCGTCGCGCTCGATACGCCTCGCGTAGTGACCCGTGGCGAGGTAATCCGCGTCCAGGGCCACAGCGCGCTCCAGCAGCGCCTTGAACTTGATGTGCTCATTGCAGGCAAGGCACGGGTTCGGCGTGCGACCGCGCGCGTACTCGCCCACGAAGTAATCCACCACCTGTGCGTTGAACTGGCGCTCCAGGTTCAGCACGTAGTGGGGAATGCCCAGCGTTTGCGCTACCTGGCGCGCGTCGTCCACGTCTTCGATCGAGCAACACTGCTTGCGGCCGGTGAAGCCGTCCGGGTCGGGCTCCGTCCAGAGGCGCATGGTCACGCCTACCACGTCGTAGCCCTGCTCGCGCAGCAGCGCCGCCGCGACCGACGAATCCACCCCGCCACTCATACCGACGATTACGCGCGGACCAGACACACCGCCTCCACGGTGGCGGGCCCCTTGCGGCCCACCGGAAGATGCTACACTTTCGAGTATACGTCTCCGCGGCGCAATGGCCGTTGCCGTGTGGAACGCGTACGTCGCGCGAATGGCGCGAATGTCGTATGCGTATGTCGGAGGAGGACGCGTCTGGAGTCAGCCGAGATCGCTCAACACCTTGTCGACATCCTCTCGGATCGCCAGGCCGAGGACATCGTTCAGATCGACATCAGCAAGGTTTCTACGTTCGCCGACTATTTCGTGATCGCCACGGCGAACAACGTCCGCCAGATGAACGCGCTGATCGATACGCTCGAACGCGACATGCGGCAGTTCGGCGTCGAACTGGGACCGCAGGAAGGCGAGCCGGAGTCCGGTTGGGTTCTGCTGGACTTCCGAGACGTGATCGTCCACCTCTTCTCTCCGGAGCAGCGCGCCTTTTACAACCTCGAAGGGCTCTGGAGTCGCTCCGCTCCCCTGGTTCGCTTCGGTTAGCATGGCCCGCCTGCGCGGTGGTCGCGGCTACTCCAGCAGCCAGCGGTCGATCTCGCGGCTGTAGGCATGCAACTCTTCCGGCGCAAAGAACAGCGCTACTTCGCGCGCAGCGGATTCCGCGCCATCCGAGCCGTGTACGAGGTTGCGCCCTGTCTGGATCGCGAAGTCGCCGCGAATCGTACCGGCATCGGCGTTCACCGGGTTCGTCTTGCCCATGGTCGCCCGCGCCGCCGCAATCGCGTCCGGGCCCTCAAATACGGCGGCGACGATGGGTGCCGACGTAATGTACTCGATCAGCCCCTGGTAGAAGCCCTTGCCGGCGTGCTCCTTGTAGTGCTCGC
>DATBIF010000051.1:0-2686 GCA_036557045.1 Steroidobacteraceae bacterium | reverse complement strand
TGAGCTGACACCGGGCGCACAACCCGAAGAAGCGGCCCTGCCGCAGGCTCTCGCGGAGGCCGCCTCCGAGCAGATTTCACTGTCGTTCGCCAACCTGGTGCTGAGAGAGGAACTGCGCGAATTGTCGATCTCCGATCCGCTCACCGGGCTCTTCAACCGACGCTATCTGCTGCAGGCCCTGAGTCGCGAGATCCAGCGCGCCGGGCACCAGCAGGGCACGATCGGCGTGATTGCCGCGGACATCGACTACTTCAAGCGCGTCAACGACCGCTGCGGGCACGACGGTGGCGATGCGCTGCTCAAGGCCGTGGCGCGGCAGATCCAGGAACTGGTGCGTGGCAGCGATGTGGCGTGCCGCATGGGCGGCGAAGAATTCGCGCTGATGTTGCCTGGAGCCTCCGCCGCGGTCACTCAACAACGGGCCGAGGCCCTGCGCAACGCGATCGGGGCGTTGCGCGTGCATCACCTCGACGTGACGCTGCCGGCGGTATCGATGTCCTGCGGCGTCGCCATCTTTCCCGATCACGGCGCGGACGCCGATAGCTTGCTGCGTGCCGCCGATCAGGCCTTGTATCGAGCCAAGGATCGCGGCCGCGACCGAGTCGAGTCTGCGGCGGCCGCCTGACGGGGCTTGCGCGCTCCTTTGCGCGGCGGACGCTTCACCGCCGAGGCGCCCGAACTGACTCCCGCCAGCTCGTAGAGTTGCTGCGCTTCCGCCGGAGTCAGCGCGCGATGCCGTTCACGCGCCAGGTCGCGATCCATTCGCACCGGTCCCAGGCCGACGCGCATCAATCGGCTCAGCTCGACCCCGCAGGCCTGCAACAGCCGATGCAAGTCACGCGCGCGGCCACCGCGGGTCGTGAACGTGTACCAGCGATTGACGCCTTCGCCGCCCGCAGATTCGATCGACTCGATCTGGAGCTGCGTGTGGTCGTCGACGATACCCGAGCGCAGGCGTGTCAGCTGTTCCTCGTTGAGTGTGCCTCGCACCCGGACCGAGAACACGATTCGCAGCGTCGCCAGCCGGCGCATGAGGCTCTGGGCAAGGTCGCCGTCGCTGGTGAGAAGCTCCAGGCCGCCATCGTTGGGCGGCAAGGGACTCACCGGAACCCAGCGACGGCCGGCTCGCTTTGGCAGGTGCTCGAGCAGGTGCGGGGACTCTGCGGAGTCCGAGGTGCCGAGCTCACGCCCGGGCGAGCGATGGTAGATCACCACGCGAGTCGCAGATTCTGGCTCTCGCCGGCGCACCGGCCGCCCGTCGAGGGTCACCTTGTCTCTGGGCCCGAGTTTCGCGCCCAGGCTCGCGGGCGCGCCGTTGACGGCGAGGCGCCCGGCGCGAATCCATTCCTCGACCTGGCGGCGGGAAGCGACTCCCGCGCGCGCCAGTACTTTCTGGATGCGTTCAGCCATTGGGGATCACCCGTGTGGTGGCGGGCAAGTGGGCGCGCGCCGGTCGTGCCCGATCAGTAGCTCGTGTACGGCCCTTCGCCGTCCTCGTCATCCAGGCCGCGCGCCACCATCCCGGGGGCACGCACCTGATCCGGCCCTTCATCGTTCTCGTTCGCTTCCTCATCGGCTGCCGCAGACAGGCTGCCGACGTCGGCAGGCTCTGCCGTGCCCTCCGCCGGCACTTCGCCGACGTTGCCGGGCAGTTCGAGCTGCACGCCGAGGTTATCCATGTCGCGCAGCTCCGCGAGACTCGGCAATTCGTCGAGACTCTTGAGATTGAAGTAGTCGAGGAACTCACGCGTCGTGCCCAGCAGCTCGGGACGTCCCGGCACTTCGCGATGCCCCACCACGCGGATCCAGTTGCGCTCGAAGAGCGTGCGCACGATGTTGGGATTGACCGTGACGCCGCGCACCTCTTCGATCTCGGCGCGCGTGATCGGCTGACGGTAAGCAATGAGCGCCAGCGTCTCGAGGAGCGCCCGCGAATAGCGTTGCGGCCTTTCGGTCCACAGACGTGAGACCGCTTCCGTCATGTTGGAACGGATCTGCACCCGGTAGCCGGTCGCGACTTCGCGCAGCTCGATGCCGCGGTCCGCGTAGTCGGCGGCGAGTGCCTCCAGGGCCGCGCGAATCTCATCGTTCTCCGGGCGCTCGCGCTCGTCGAACACGTCGCCGAGATCCGCGATCGACAGCGGCCGCCCTGCGGCCAGCAGTGCCGCCTCGATGACATTCTTGAGGTAATGCTCCTGCATTAGCCCATCCCCACTAGTGGTCCGCGGTAGTGCTGTCCGCGTGGTCCGCGGCAGTGTTGTCCGCGACGATCGTCAGATTCGGTACGCCGCTGCCGGGGCGCACGTGAATCGGCGCGTAGGCATCCGCCTGCACGATCTCGATCAGGCCCTCGCGCGCCAGCTCCAGGATAGCGACGAACGTCACGGTCACGCCCATGCGCCCCTCTTCGGGGCGGAATAGCTTGATGAACTCGACGAAGCTCGACTCGTGGAGCGAGGCGAGAATCTCCGACATGCGCTGGCGCACCGACAACCGTTCGCGCTGCACGTGGTGATGCGCGAACATCGCCGAGCGCGCCAGGACTTCCTTGAAAGCCACCAGCATTTCCTGCAGCGTGAGCTGCGGCACGAGGCGCACGACCTTGCGTTCCGTGAGCTCCGCGGTCGCGATCCAGGCGTCGCGCTCGAGCCGCGCCAGCGCATCGATGTCTTCGGCCGCCTTCTTG
>DATBIF010000050.1:0-9573 GCA_036557045.1 Steroidobacteraceae bacterium | reverse complement strand
GATGACTTCAATACGCCCGAAGCGTTTGCGGTCCTGCAGTCGCTGGCACGTGACCTCAACACGGCGAAGGCTGCCGGCCGCAGTTCCGATGCGAGCACCCTGGCAGGGCAGTTGCGACAGCTCGGCGCGATCCTGGGTCTGTTGCGCAGCGAGCCGGAGCAGTGGTTCAAGCACTCGATCGCGGCGCAAGCGGGTGCGCTCACGGACGGTGAGATCGATCAGCTGATCAGGGACCGGGTCGCGGCACGCGAGGCGAAGAACTGGAAGGAATCGGATCGCATCCGCGACCTGCTCGCGGCGGCGGGCATCGCGCTGGAGGACGGGGCGAAGGGCACGACCTGGCGCAGAAAGTGACGGAGGCCGCGAATTGACCCTCCCCGGGGCCGTCCGTATGATTCCGGCCCCCGTGCAGGGCGAGGTCGAATCGGGGCGTGGCGCAGTCTGGTAGCGCATCTGCTTTGGGAGCAGAGGGTCGGAGGTTCGAATCCTCTCGCCCCGACCACTCAACCGGCCGCGTGGACGCCTTCCGAGGCGGCAGTTATCGTGCGAACGGCTGCGCGCCCGTAGCTCAGCTGGATAGAGCATCGGCCTTCTAAGCCGAGGGTCGCAGGTTCGAGTCCTGCCGGGCGCACCAGGACCGTGGTGGACGTAGCTCAGTTGGTAGAGCCCCGGATTGTGATTCCGGCCGTCGTGGGTTCGAGTCCCATCGTCCACCCCATCTTCACGAACCTCGGCTAGGATTCCGCAGTCAACATCGGCATTGCCGCGTGCGGATTGCTGCGAGGGGGAATGCTGCGATGGAACTGAAGGTCAACGGCGAGCGTCACCAGGTGAGCGTGCCTGAGGACATGCCGCTGCTCTGGGTGTTGCGCGACGTGCTCGGCCTGACGGGCACGAAGTACGGTTGCGGCATGGGGCTCTGCGGTGCCTGTACGGTGCTGGTGGGAGGCGAGACCACGCGCTCGTGCATTCGACCAGTGTCCACGGTCACTGGGCAGCCGATCACCACGATCGAGGGCGTTGGCGCCCACGAGCTGCATCGGGTGCAGCGCGCGTGGATCGACGCGGACGTCGTGCAGTGCGGCTACTGCCAGTCGGGGCAGATCATGACTGCGGTCGCGCTTCTCGAGTCGAAGCCGCGCCCTACGGATGAGGACATCGACGCCGCGTTCGCCGGCAACATCTGCCGCTGCGGTACCTATCAGCGCATTCGCGCGGCCGTTCACCTGGCTGCGGGCGGTACGGAGGAGCGCAAATGAGCGCCATCGACCGCGGCCGCCGGCGTTTCCTGCTCACGAGCGCGGGCACGACCGCCGGGCTCGTGATCGCCTTTCAAGTCCCCCTGGCCGCGCGGCTGGTGCGAGCGCAGGAAGCTTCGCCGGCGCAGCACCCGTTGCCGCCACCGAATGCGTTCCTGCAGATCCATCCCAACGAGGAGGTCACGATCCTGCTCGCGCACTCGGAAATGGGACAGGGCGTGTGGACGACGCTTCCGATGCTGATCGCGGAGGAGCTCGATTGCGACTGGAGTCAGGTGCGTGTCGAGCATGCGCCGGCGGCGGCGGTGTACGCGCACACCCTGTTGGGTCTGCAAATGACCGGTGGCTCGACCAGCACCTGGTCGGAGTTCGACCGCTACCGGCAGGTGGGCGCCGCGGCGCGCGACATGCTGGTGCGTGCAGCGGCCGCGCAGTGGCAGGTCGACCCCGCCGCTTGTCGTACCGGGAACGGCGTCGTTGAGCATGAGGGCAAGCGCCTTTCCTACGGCGTACTCGCCGCGAAGGCGGCACGAGTTACGCCGCCGCAGGAGGTCCAGCTCAAGCCGCCGTCGGAGTGGAAGATCATCGGCAAGCCGACGAAGCGGCTCGACTCGCGCGCGAAAGTCACCGGGGTTGCGCCATTCGGAATCGACGTCCGGATGCCGGACCTGATGATCGCGGTGGTGGCTCGAGCCCCGGTGTTTGGAGCGCAGGTGAAGTCGTTCGACGCGGGCGGCGCGAAGGCGGTGCCCGGTGTGCGCGCGGTCGTACAGGTGCCTTCGGGAGTGGCGGTCCTGGCTGAGCACTTCTGGGCCGCGAAGCTTGGACGCGAGGCGCTCAAGGTCGAGTGGGATCTCGGCCCGGGCGCTTCGGTGGATACCGACCAGATGCGCACCGAGTATCGAAGCGTCGCGGGCACTGCGGGGGTGATTGCCGCCCAGGCGGGCGATCTTGCGCTCGAGACCTTCAAGCTGGCGCTCGAGGCCGAATATGACGTGCCGTACCTGGCTCACGCCACCATGGAGCCGCTCAACTGCACCGCGAAGGTCGGCCCGGATGCGTGCGAGCTGTGGCTCGGTACGCAGTTTCAGACGATCGATCAGAAGGCGGCCGCCGAAGTCGCGGGATTGAAACCCGAGCAAGTGACGATCCACACCACGTTCCTCGGCGGTGGCTTCGGTCGCCGCGCCACCGCCTCCGCACACGTGGTGCGCGAAGCAGTGGCCATCGCCAAGGCGGTCGGGGCGCCGGTCAAGGTCGTCTGGACGCGCGAGGACGACATGCGCGGCGGTTACTACCGGCCGCAGTTCTATCACCGCCTCGCCATACAACTCGGAGCCGAGGGTTTGCCGGAGCGCTGGGATCACGCGATCGTCGGCCAGTCGATCTTCGAGGGCACCCCTTTTGCAAGCTTCATCAAGAACGGCGTAGAGGGCGCCGCCGTCGAAGGCGTGAGCGACTCTCCGTACCTCAAGCGCGCGCCTGCGCATCGCGTCTCACTGCACCTGCCGAAGAATCCGGTGCCGGTGCTCTGGTGGCGCTCGGTGGGCAATTCTCAGAACGCCTTCGTGATGGAGAGCGTGATCGATGAGCTGGCGAGCGTCGCGAAGCAGGATCCACTCGTGTACCGTCAGCGGCTCCTGGCGGATCAGCCACGGCATCTGGCGGTGTTGAACCTCGCGGCACAGCAAGCCGGGTGGGGGAAACCCTTGCCGAAAGGGCATGCTCACGGTCTCGCCGTGCACGCGTCGTTCGGCTCCTGGGTGGCGCAGGTCGCCGAGGTCTCACTCGATGCAGGACGGGCGCGTGTGCATCGTGTCGTGTGTGCCATCGATTGCGGCATCTGCGTGAACCCCGAAGGCGTGCGGGCGCAGATGGAGTCGGGGATCGTTTATGGGTTGTCGGCCGCACTCTACGGGCGCATCGCGATCAAGAAAGGGCGCGTGCAGCAGTCGAACTTCAACGATTACCGCGTCCTGCGAATGAACGAGATGCCGCGGATCGAGGTGCACATCGTGCCGAGCACTGCCAAGTCGGGGGGCGCCGGCGAGCCGGGTACGCCACCGATCGCGCCGGCCGTGGCCAATGCGATCTTTGCGCTGAGCGGACGTCGCCTGCGCAGCTTGCCGTTCGACCTTTCCGGGCAGGGCGCCGCGCACAGCTGAGCTGTAGGAGAGCGCCGCGTCCTGCGGCGCTCATCGGAACCGCTGCGCGTGCCGGGCGTCGAAACGGCATCGACTCGCGGCGGAAGCACTGCTGATGGACGCGGCCAGCAAGGGAATGCCAGCGGCGCAACGCGTCCTGATGTGGCGTCTCGTCGCCATCACCTCGATTCTTCTGGGCATCTGCATCGCGTTGCTGACGATTTCGCTGCACTCTTTTCGCCTCGAGGACAAGGGCGCGATCGAGAATCGGCTGTCGCGGCTGCTCGGTTTCGCGGTCTCGATCGAGGGACCGATCGACATCAGTCTCTCACTGCGTCCGCGCCTCAGGCTCGAGGACATCCATCTGCGCCAACCCGATGCCGGGGAGAATTCGGATGCGCTTGTCGCCAAGACCCTCAATGCGCAGGTTGACCTGATTCCATTCCTGTCGAACAAATGGTCGATCCGGCGGCTCAACCTCGAGGATGCAGAGGTCTGTATCTCGATGCGCGCGGACTCACCTTGCGACTGGCGCCGCGCGCTGGGTGCCATCGATGCAATAACGAACCTCAACGAAATCACGATCAGGCGACTCAAGGTGACTTGTCACGGCGGCCCTTGCGGCAAGACCATGAAGAAGACCTTCCCGCTCATCACCGCGAGCCTGCCCGCCTACGGCGAGTCGAAGATATCGATCTACGACCAGGAGGACGGCGAGCCTTTCGCCGTTCTCACCGGGGACGGTTGGAATGCGTTTCGCGCCAACCGCTCCTGGGACGTGAAAGCGTCGGTGCGCGATGCCCGCATGCGCATGGACGCGGAGGGCACGATCGACAAGCCTCGCGACCTTGGAGGCGTGGATCTGCAGGTCGACGCGCGTGCCAAGCTCGACAAGTGGCACGGCGTCGCGCTGGACGATCTGCATCTGCGCGGACGTCTCATGGAAGACCACGACGGCTACCGCTTCCACATCGACAAGGGCGAATGGGGGAGCGGCAAACTCTCCGGTGACGTGCAGGTCGAAAAGACGGATGCGGGCCTGCGAATCCGCGGAACCGGGACCGCGCGCGAGCTGGATCTGGAGCGCTGGCTGGATGCGCCCACCCAGGATCAGGCGATGGCCGGCTACATCAATGCGGATACGACTTTCGAAACCACGGGCGCGACATTCGACGAATGGCTCGATCATGTGCGGGGTTCAGCACGCGTCGACGCGGGCCCGGCGGAGTTTCCGATCGAGCAGGTCGAGCGCTGGTCGAAAGGATTCCTCAAGTTCGTGTTCTCGCTGCCGAGCGAGGGGTCGGTCACTCACATTCGCTGCCTGGGCGGAAATTTCGAGCTGCGTGAGGCTCGCGCGGTGACGAAGAACCTGCGCATCGACACGGAAACGACGCGCATGCGCGGCGCCGGCACGCTGACGCTGCCCGGCGGAGAGATGGATTTCCTCGTGCAGCCGACACTCAAGCAGGGCCCGCTCAAGAAAGCGCCGCTGGTTCAAGTGTCCGGAAAGATGGAGCGACCTGAAACGCGCCTTGCCACCGATGAGGCCAAGAGGGCGTTCAAACCTATGCTGGACGGCCTGTCCGATCAGCCCGCTGATCCCGGTCGACCCTGCGCCTAAATATGAGGTGCCGGAGGTAGCGGTTCGACCGCTACCTGGCGTGGATTGCGCCAATGCGCCCGTGATCCGGTAGAATGCGCGCCCTCGCGGATCCCGCCCAGACGGGACACAAAACGGGCCATTAGCTCAATTGGTAGAGCAGCGGACTCTTAATCCGTTGGTTGTAGGTTCGAGTCCTACATGGCCCACCAATCCATTCAGCCGGGTGCACGTGCCCTGACGTTTCATCGCCAACGAAGCTGGGTTCGTTGCCGACCTCAGCGCCCGAGCATGTGGATCTGCCACAGGTCGCGCGCGTTCAAATGCAGGAAGGGCTGCATCGCGCGTCGGCCGGTGCGGCCGATGCTGCGTTCCAGGTGGCGCAGCTCGGCGAACTTGGCGCGCGCATGCTGGTCGAGCTCGGGCGACATGCCCTGCTCGCGCATCAGCAGCAGGCCCTTCGCCAGCATCTCCAGCTCCAGGTGCAGCCGCAGGTAGCAGAACATGTCGGCTACGACTTCGCCGGGAAAGTGCCTGCGCAGCGAGTCGAGGTAGGTGCCGAGATTCGAGTTGCCGAAATCCTCCGAGTCGATCAGCTCGAGGAGCCGTGCATCCGCATCGAAGTCCGCGCCCAGCCAGTCACCCAGCGAGCGCTCGCTGCGCTGGAACACGTAGTAGATCAGCGGTGGCAGCACGATCAGGATCCCCACGGTCGCCAGCACCGGGTTGAACAGGAAATGATTGAACGCGGAATGCAACACGACCGCGGCAGCCAGGCCGGGCAGGAACGCCACGATGCTGCCGGGCTTCTTCTCCGTCAACGTGACTGCAATGATTGCGAAGAGCGCGGTTGCGCCACCGTGCATGATGGCCGTGCCGAAGCCGCGCACGATCCACATCGCCAGGTGCGAATCCATGCGCGCGGCGAGGTAGTAGAGGTTTTCAACGACTGCGAACCCCGTGCCGACGGCGAAGCCATAGATGGCGGCATCCACCAGGAACGCGATGCGTTGCGCCCGCACCAGGTACACGAGGATGAGCGCCTTGATCGCCTCCTCGATCACGGGCGACACGTAGCGCGAGTACGTCACGAAATCGAGGGGGAGGCGCTCGAGCGCGTGATCGTTGACTACGTAACTGAGACCCGCGGCCGCGGCGCCGACGAACATGGTCGCGAGGACGACGCGCAGGCTGACGAGCTTGTAGCTGTCGAAATAGACCAGCGCGGCCAGGAACAGGACCACGGGCAACAGCCCGATCGGGGCACGCTCGGCGACGTCGAGAAACATCAGAGGATCTTGAGCGAGATCATGAACTCTGCGTCGTCCTGCCCGCCTGGCGCGAAGCCGTAGGCGTAGCCTACCGACAGCATCATCGGCAGGCGATGCATGACCTGCATCTGCAGATCGACCTGCAGGCCGACGTCGTAGACCGTCTGGCGTACATCGCCGTCCTCGAAGTTGGTGGATAGAGCCGCCGCGAAGAGCGCCGAGCGCGCCCAGGGGACGTAGAAGCCAGGCGTGCCGAGCGCCTCGAAACGCAGTGGTGGCAGGTTCAGTTCCAGCATGGACTTCGCGAACGTGCGCCCACCGACGGCGTTGATCTCGAACCCGGGCATGCTGAGCACGTCGCGATAACGCTTGGCCTCGCCGTGGTCGACGTAGTTGTTGCCGAAGCCGCCGAAGTAGAAGTTCGCGAGCGGGTCCGCGCGATCGCCGGTCGAACCGCCGGCTGCGTTGCGCAGCCAGACCGAGGAATGGCCGAACGGCAGTGCCAGGCCGAAGTCGAACCGGCCGATGAAGCCGGGCACCCAGGCCCCGTCGGCACCGTAGACGTGTGCGAGCGTCTCCCAGGCGTAACCCGTCTCGTCATCGACGTTCCCGATCGAGGAGCGCATGTTCTTGTGCACCAGCCCGATCTCTCCCGTGAACAGCTGCCGCGAGGGCGAGGGCACGTTCTGGAAGTTCGGCAGCGAGTCCAGGTCCCCGTAGTAGGCGACCTTCGTTTCGACGCTCATCGTCTCCGGTGGCCGGAACAGGAACGGCCGATCGTACTCGATGAACCCGCTGTAGCCCTCGCGGCTGCGCTTGGTCGGCCCGAACAGGTCGTAGAAATCGCCGGCGTTCCAGTTGAGGCCGCCTTTCCAGAAGTCACGCTGAAAGCGCACGGCCGCGTGCGTGCGCTCCTTCGACGGCAAGGCATCGTCCGGACTGTAGCTCGCGGTCACGCTCGCGGAGCTGAATCCGATCGGGTCGCTGAAGCGCGCGTGCAGGCCCAACGCCTTGGCGTCCTTGTAGCCTTCGATGATCGGGTAGATGGACTCGAACCCGAGCTCGCGCACGGGACTGTAGACACCCTGGCGTTGAATCGCAGCCGCGTAGTCAAAACGCGCCGGCGACCCGGCACTCCAGCCCTGCACAATGGGGTGCTGCGTGGCGACCTGTTCGCCGAGGAACGTGATGGCGCTCAGGTCTTTGGTGGGCACCGGCTGGATCATGGCCGGCACGAAACCTTGCGCCGTGTAGTTGAACACCAGCAGTTCGCCATCGGCGAGCGGCACCGGCCGGAAGAATCCGACTTCCGCGTTGCTCACCGCCTCGATCTCGCCCGTCGCGATTTCGTAGCGATAGATGTTCGACACGCCGGTGTAGTAGGAGCTGCCATAGAGGTAGCGCCCGTCCGGCGAGAACACGAAGCCCTCGGGCACAGAGCTCCCGAAGGCGAAGGTGCGCATGGGCGTGGCATCGCCCGCCAGGAGCGAGGCGGTCTTCATGACCCGAAGCTGCATGACCTGTGCGCCAGCGCGACTTGAATCGAGGCCGGCGAGTGAGAACGAGATCAGCGAGCCGTCCGGGGAGACGTCGAGGTCGAAGGCGACCTCGCCGTAGGGAAAGACGTGGACCGATTGCCATTCCGTGTACGGGTACGGAATGCGCACCAGGATGTTGTAGCCGTTGTTGGTGCGCAGCCCCCAGAGCGAGCGGTCAGCCCGGTTGAAAGCGAGGTCACCGATGCGCTGTTCTTCGAGCAGCGTCCGCGACTTCCCGGTCTTGAGGTCGTAGGCGAGCAGGTTGCGGAACGTGAGGTTGTCCGTCGTATAGAAGAGGGTGCCCGCCTCCGGATCGAAGGCTACCGAGCTCACGCGATAGGGCACAGCGCCTCTGACTTCTGCGAGTTCTTTCACCGAGCCGTCGGTGAGGGAGATCGACACGAGGTGCGGCACGCGGCCGGGATAACGAACTGCCGCATAGAGCGTCTGGTGGTCATCGCTGACCACCGCGCGCGAGATCGCGCCGAGCCCGATCGGGGCGACGTTGCGATGCGGCGTCACTGGATACTCGCGGATCGCCGCCAGGTTCTTGTTCTGGAACTCGTGCTCCCAGGCGATCCACTCCTGCCAGGCCTGCTCGAGCGGAATGCCGTAGACCTGGCGGAACTCATCTGCGTAGTAGCGCCGCGACCCCTCGTCCCGCCGCCACCATTCGAGCAGGTGCTCGGGACCGTAGCGGAGCGCGAGATAGCTCATGAAGCGCGTGCCATAGAGGTAGGCGTTCGCGCCGGTCTGGAAGTCGACTTCGGTGCCCTTCGAAACCAGGCCGAGCGGGTCGTAGAAATGCGCCTCGTCGCGGACCATCGCACGGAACATCATCTCGTCGTAACCGCCCTGCGCCCGGCCGTAACCGCCGCCGTACCAGGTTTCCATGAACACGGCGCTGCCTTCGTAGTACCAGCGCGGGGCGGTGTTACGCGGATTGGTCAGGTAGGAGTAGAGGATCGACAGCGGTTGCTCGTCGACAGGCACGACCTTGCCGCCGAAGAGGCGGCGCAAGCGCGCGTCTTCGGGGCTGGCCTCGTCGAAGGTCACGATGTGGACGAGCTCGTGGTTCGCGAGCGTAAACATGCGTTCGCCCGGGCTGAACGTCTCGAAGGAGAGTGTCGGCGGCGCAATGTCCAGGTAGATGCGGTTGCGCGGCGTGCCTACTGCCGCCGCATTGCCGCGATCCGCGAAGTCCTCCAGCAACACGTTGACCCTGCCGTCAGGCGTGTAGCCGAACCGCGCCTTCTGCGCAGCGAGCGAATTCAGAAAGCACTGTGTGGCGTAGGGGACGAGCTGGGCTGCGGTCGGATCGAAATAGATCACCCGCAGGTCCTGGGTCTCGATGAAGCGCATGTTGAGGTCAGCGGCTTCCGCGGTGCCCGTGGTCAGGGCCACGATGGCAAGACACGGAAGCACGCCGTGAACGACCCGCATTGCGGACCCTGGGATCTCGTCGGTCGAGCCAGGTGGACAAGGCAGGGTGGCTTCATCCTGGCTGGATGAAGCCACCCTGGTCAGTCGTGGTCGCGCCGGTTCGCGCGAGGCTTACCGGAGCGCTGGTTCTTATTTCTTGCTTGCTGCGTCAGCCGCTGACTTGGCTGCCGCGTTCGCCGCGTTCGCCGCGTTCGCCGCGTTCGCTGCGTTCGCTGCGTTCGCTGCGTTCGCTGCGTTGGCCGCGTTCGCTGCGTTGGCCGCGTTCGCTGCGTTCGACGCGTTGGCTGCATTCGACGCGTTGGCTGCATTCGACGCGTT
>DATBIF010000049.1:0-9671 GCA_036557045.1 Steroidobacteraceae bacterium | reverse complement strand
CACCTTCGGGATGGTCGTCGGCATCCCGCTGGTCCAGATCCTGATCTTCGGCTACAGCATCAACTTCGACGTCCGCAACATCGACGCCGGCGTGGTCGATCTCGCCAACACTTCGGGGTCGCGAGCCATGATTGCGGACCTGCAGGCGACGCAGGTGATCCGCATCAGGGAGCGCCTGCCGTCGCCGGATCAGCTCGAGGCGCGCATCGCGAGCGGCGCCATCAGCGTCGGCATCTACGTCCCGCCCGACTACGAGCGCCGCAAGCTCGATGGCGATCGCACGGCCGTGCAGATCCTGGTGGATGGAAGTGAGCCGACCATCGAGAGTGTGGTGCGCGGCATCGCCTCGCCGAGGCTCTCCACCCGCGCAGGCATTGCCGCGCCCGACAAGCGCCTCATCGAGGTGCGCACGCTCTACAACCCGGAAAAGCGCACCGCCGTGCAGATCGTTCCGACGCTGATCGGCGTGATCCTCAACATGACGATGGTGCTGTTCACGGCCATCGCGATCGTGCGCGAGCGCGAGCGCGGGAACCTCGAGCTGCTGATCACCACGCCGGTCAAGTCGACCGAATTGATGGCGGGCAAGATCGTGCCCTACATCCTGGTGGGGCTGATCCAGACCACGCTCATCATCCTGGTGGGCCGATGGCTGTTCGACGTTCCGTTCAGTACCCACATGTTCGACCTGTACGTCGCGGCTTGCCTGTTCATTGCCGCCACCCTGATGCTGGGACTGCTGATCTCGACCCTGGCCGCCACGCAGTTCCAGGCGGTGCAGCTCGGCTTCTTCACGATGCTGCCGTCGATCCTGCTCTCCGGATTCATGTTCCCGTTCGACGGCATGCCCGTGGCGGCACAGGCCATTGCCCAGGTCCTGCCGCTCACACATTTCGTGGAACTGGTGCGCGGGATTGCGTTGCGGGGAGCGCCTCTCGGCAGCATGCCCGGGCCGCTGCTCAAGCTGGGTGCATTCCTGGTGATCGCGCTGGTCCTGGCGGCGCTGCGCTTCCGCAAGCGACTCGACTGATCGCGGGGGTTGTCCACGGAAGATGAACGGGCTGGTAGGATGGCGAGGCCCTGGACACCGGGCTCGCGACATACATCGGGTGAAAACGGCGACTCAGGCTTACCAAGAGGGCGACTGGTTCGCGGTACCTCTGGCACATGGATTTGCCGTTGGCCTCGTGGCACGCAAGCCGAAGCGGGGCAACGTCGTGCTGGGCTATTTCTTCGGTCCGCGTCGCAAGCAACTTCCCGACGGCAGCGAGCTGCAGCAGATCCGTGCCGAGCAGGCCAGCATCATCTGCCGCGCGAAGGACGGCGCTCTGCACCGCGGCTTGTGGCGGATCCTCGGGCACCATCCGCATTGGCGTCGCAAGGACTGGCCGATGCCGGCCTTTCATCGCAAGGAAGGGCTGTCCGGGCGAGGTATTCGCGCCGAATACGATGGTGACAACCTGACGATACCGGCGCGCGAGATCGAGGCCGGCATCACGGATCTCAATCTCCCTGAGGACATCGTGTTCGACGAGACGCGCCTCACGGAAACGCTCGCCAGGCTCCTGGCTGAAAAGAAGCCGGTCACGATCGACCCGACGCACTGGGTGCGCTGAACTTGCCATGGTGCAGCGCGAAAGATTAGAGTCGCCGCGACTTTCACGGGTTCTCCGGCAGACCCGTCAGGTGAGGCAATGAAAACAATCTACGTGGGAAACCTGCCATTCAGCGCCTCTGAAGACCAGATCCGGCAGCTGTTCGAGCAGTATGGAAAAGTCCAGTCCGTCAAGCTGATCACCGATCGCGAGACCGGCAGGCCGCGCGGTTTCGGCTTCGTGGAGATGGATGGAGGAGAGGCCGACGGCGCCATCACGGCGCTCAACGGTCAGCAATTCGGCGGACGGAGCCTGCGTATCAACGAAGCACGCGAGCGCAACGATCGCGGCCCGCCGCGTCGGCGGGCATAGGGAAGGTCTGCACAGGTTTCATGAGGCGCGTTGCGCCCGCAACCCTCATGGGACCGGGCTCGGCGGCCATATCCTGTTCCGACGTGCCGTCCGGTGCGGATGACGCCCCGGCGCCGGCGGTGCGCGCGAATCCTCGAGACTGAGCAGCGATGACTGAAACGACCTGGACAGTTCACAAGTTCGGCGGCTCGAGCGTCGCCGACGCCGATTGTTTCCGACGCGTCGCGGGCATCGTCGAGCAGGCCGGGCAGCGGCAGGCAATCGTGCTGTCCGCGTGCCGCGGCGTGACCGATGCGCTGCTCAACGTCGTCGCCCTCGCGGAGCACCAGGACCCGTCCTTCGACGCGCGCCTGGTCGAGATTCGCGAGCGGCATATCCAGATTGCGGAGTCGGTGCTCAAGCCTGGCGGCGCGGCGGCCTTCATTGCCGACCTCAAGGCCGACTTCCGCGACATCCACGGCATCCTGCAGACGGTGCAGTTGATCCGCAACGCGGCGCAGAACGTGCGCGACCTGGTGGCCGGCTACGGCGAGATCTGGTCGACGCGCCTGTTCACGGCGCTGCTGCGCGAGCGTGCGGCTCTGCCCGCTGGCGTGGAGTGGATGGACGCGCGTCGCATCGTCGTGGTCGAGTGGGGAAAGCTCGGCCCGATCGTGCAATGGGACGAATCGCAGCGGCGCATGCACGCGGAGCTCAAGGCCGACTTCGCGGGCACGCTGGTCATCACCGGGTTCATCGCCTCCGATCGCAGTGGCATCCAGACGACGCTCGGCCGCAACGGGAGCGACTTCTCCGCATCCATTTTCGGCGCGCTGCTGGAAGCGCGCGAGATTCACATCTGGACCGACGTCGACGGAGTGCTGAGCGCCGATCCGCGACTGGTCCCGGACGCCAAGGTGATCGATTCGCTCTCCTACAACGAAGCGATGGAGCTCGCCTATTTCGGCGCCAAGGTCATTCACCCGCAGACCATGGCGCCGGCGATCGAGCGCGATATCCCGATCTGGATCCGCAATACTTTCGCTCCCGACCAGGAAGGCACGCTGATCTGCGCGGAGCCGCAGTCGCTGCTGCAGGTGAAGGGCATCACCAGCATCGACGCTATTGCGCTCATCAACCTGGAGGGCGCGGGCATGATCGGCGTGCCGGGAACCGCGCACCGACTGTTCGGCGCGCTGCGCGAAGACAACATCTCGGTGATCCTGATCTCGCAAGGGAGCTCCGAGCATTCGATCTGCTTCGCGATCCCGGAAACCCAGGCAACTCGTGCCGAGTCGGTGGTGCGTGCCGCCTTCGACCGCGAGCTGCGACAGGGGCAGATCCAGAGCGTGGAAGTCGATCGCGGCCTGGCGATTCTGGCCGTGGTCGGCGACGGCATGGCGGGCGCGCACGGCGTGGCGGCAAAGGTGTTCACGGCGCTCGGCGATTCAGCGGTGAATGTGCGCGCGATTGCGCAGGGAGCCTCGGAGCGCAACATTTCCGTGGTGATCGAAGGGCGGCACATTGCGCGCGCGCTGCGCGCCGTGCATTCGAGCTTCTACCTGTCGCCGCACACCGTATCCATCGGCCTGATCGGGCCCGGAACCGTCGGCAGCGTGCTGCTCGACCAGCTGGCGGGCCAGGTCAAACGTCTCGGTCGCGATTTCAATATCGACCTGCGGGTGCGCGGGATCATGAGCTCGAAGCGCATGCTCCTGCAGGATGCGGGCGTCGACCTCGCACAATGGCGCGAGCGTCTGGCCCGGGACGGTGTTCCGGCCGACTTCCGCGCTTTCGCGCAGTTCGTGCACGCGGACCATCTGCCACACGCGGTCATGATCGATTGCACGGCCAGCGCCGAGGTCGCGACTCACTACTGCGAGTGGCTCACGGCCGGCATGCACGTGGTGACCCCGAACAAGAAGGCCAACAGCGGCGAGCTGTCGGCGTACCGCGCGCTGCGCGAGGCGCGGCGCGCGGCAGGCTCGCACTACCTCTATGAAACCACCGTGGGCGCGGGGCTGCCGATCATCCAGACGCTGCGCGATCTGCGCGAAACGGGTGACGAGATCCTGAGCCTGGAAGGTATCTTCTCCGGCACGCTCGCTTACCTGTTCAATGTGTACGACGGCTCCGTGCCGTTCTCGCACATCGTGCGCGAAGCCAAGGCCCGCGGCTACACCGAGCCGGATCCGCGCGACGACCTCTCGGGCATGGACGTCGCGCGCAAGCTGATCATCCTCGGCCGCGAAATGGGCCTGGAGCTCGAGCTCGCCGACGTCGTGGTCGAGAGCCTGGTGCCGCCCGCATTGTCAGCGTGCCCGATCGACGAGTTCCTCGAGCGGCTGAAGGAATTCGATGCCGACATGCAGACCCGTTATCAGAAGGCGCGCGCGGAGGGCCAGGTGTTGCGTTACATCGGGCGCCTGGAAGCGGGCGGGCGTGCCACCGTCGGCCTGGCGCGCCTGGAGGCCAGGCACGCGTTTGCCAATATCTCCCTCACCGACAACGTCGTGCGTTTCGCGACACGCCGCTACCGCGACAATCCTCTCATCGTGCAGGGACCCGGTGCCGGACCGGAAGTGACTGCCGGCGGCGTATTTGCCGACCTGCTGCGTCTGTGCGCCTATCTCGGCGCCAAGCTGTAGTCCGCGATGGCGCACAGCGAAGCAACTGCATTCGCACCGGCCACCGTGGGCAACGTCGGGATCGGCTTCGACATCCTCGGGCACACGGTGCAAAGCGTCGGCGACCGCGTCACTGCGCGTCGTCACCCGGACGTGGGTGTTCGCATCCGCGCGATACGCGGCGTCGTGAGCGCGTTGCCGCTGGAGGCGGAGCGCAATACGGCCGGCAAGGCCGTCATGAGCCTGTGGCGAACGCGTCAGGCTGCCGGTGGCGTGGAGCTGGAAATCGACAAGGGAATCCCGCTGGGTTCGGGCCTGGGCGGCTCGGCGGCCTCGGCGGTGGCCGCGGTGGTCGCCGCGAACGCGCTGCTCGATGAGCCGGCGAGCCTGACCGAGCTGCTCAAGTGTGCGATGCACGGCGAGCAAGTGGCGAGCGGCTCGATCCACGTGGACAACATCGCGCCGTCGCTCTACGGGGGACTGGTGCTGACGGTAGGCATCGACAACCCGCGCATCAAGCAGATCCCGGTTCCGCCCAGCATTCGCTGCGTGCTCGTGCATCCGCACATGTCGATCTCGACGCGCGAGGCGCGCGATCTCCTGAGCAAGACCGTGACGCTGTCGGATTTCGTCTGGCAGACCGCGAACCTGGCCGGATTCATCTCGGGCTGCTACTCGGGCGATCTCGACATGATCCGTGACGCGTTCGAGGATGTAGTGATCGAGCCGCAGCGTGCGGCGCTGATCCCGGGGTTCAAGGCGGTGCGCGGTGCGGCGATGCGGGGCGGGGCGCTCGGCTGCTCGATCTCGGGCGCCGGACCGACCGTGTTTGCGTGGTGTGAGGAGCCGCGGGCCGTGGCGGTTCGTGATGCCATGGTGGCCGCATTTGCCGCGCACGATCTCGCGAGCGATCCCTGGATCACCAGCATCGAGCCGCGTGGCGCTCGCCTGACCGAACGCTGATGCGCTTCCTCAGCACGCGCGATCGCGACAACGCGAGCACACTCGCCGCCGCCATCACGCGCGGGCTGGCGCCGAACGGCGGCCTGTTCGTCCCGGAGTCGCTGCCGCGCCTGGAAGTGGATCCCTCCATGGCGAGCCTGTCCCTGGCGGAGATGGCGCGCGTGGTCCTCGAGCCTTACTTTGCGGATGACTCGCTGCAACCGGCATTGGCGGAAATCGCCGCGCAGGCCTGCAACTTTCCCGCGCCGCTCACGCCGCTGCGCGGTGGACGCGAGCCGCTGGAGGTACTGGAGCTGTTTCACGGACCGACGGCCGCCTTCAAGGACTTTGGCGCCCGCTTCCTGGCGCACTCGTTGTCGCGACTGCGATCGGGTGCCGGCGTCACGACAATAATAGTTGCGACCTCGGGCGACACCGGCAGCGCGGTCGCGTCCGCCTTTCACCGCAGCCCGGGGTTCGAAGTCGTCATCCTGTACCCACGAGGGCGCGTCTCGCCGCGGCAGGAACAGCAGCTCACCTGCTGGGGCGACAACGTGCGCAGTTTCGCGGTCCAGGGCTCGTTCGACGATTGTCAGCGTCTGGCGAAGGCAGCACTGGCCGACACCGAGCTGCGCACGGCACTCGCGCTGTCATCGGCGAACAGCATCAACCTGGGGCGCCTGCTGCCGCAGATCGTTTACTACGCCGCTGCGAGTCTCGATGTCGCGCGACGCACGCAAGGGCCCGCTTCGTTCATCGTGCCGAGCGGCAACCTCGGGAACGCCGTCGCCTGCCTCTGGGCTCGGGAGATGGGCTTGCCGATCGCGGAGGTCGTCCTCGCGCACAACGCGAATCGCACGGTGCCGGATTTCCTGGAGAGCGGGACCTGGTCGCCGCGCCCGAGCATTGCGACGCTCGCCTCGGCGATGGACGTCGGTGATCCCAGCAACATCGAGCGCCTGCGTGCCCTGCTGCCGGGGAGAGCGAGCCGGGGAGGCGGGCTCGCGGCGGTATCGATCAGCGACGACGAGATCCGCGCCCGGATCCGCTCCGATTACTCGGGCTATGGGCGCGTGTGGTGCCCGCACACTGCGGTGGGCGCGGAAGCGTACATGCAGCTCCCGGTGGAATTGCGCCGCGGCCATCACTGGGTGCTGGTCGCGACCGCGCACCCCGCCAAGTTCAGCGAAATCGTCGAGCCGCTGATCGGCAGCGAAGTGGCGGTACCCGCGCCGCTCGCGGCGCTGCTGGCCTTGCCGCGCCAGGTGAGCGAGATCGACGCGCAATTCTCCACGTTCAAGAAACAGCTTCTCGACCCATGATCGAAACACTCGAGCAAGTGGATCCGCGCCTCTGGGCCGTGCTCATCGCCGCGCTGGGATTGGCTGCCATCGGGTACTGGGCCTACTGGCGCCTGCGCCGCATGGCCGAGCGCCGGACGCTCCTCGCCGCCCTGCGGGACGCTTCTTACGAAGTCATGCACGACGTGCTCATTCCGGACGGCATGGATGGCCGCCTGCACCTCGACTTCCTGCTGCTGACGCAGCGTGGAATCCTGGTGCTGGATCTGCGTGAAGTGCCGGGGATGATCTTCGGCGGCGACCAGATGAACGACTGGGCGGTGATGACGCGCCGCCGACGCTACTCGTTTGCCAATCCGCAGGGACCGTTGCTCGATCGTGTGGCGGCGGTGCGGCAATACGCGGGCGATACGCCGGTCGAGGGTCGCGTCCTGTTCACGGCGCGCGCCCGCTTTCCCAAGGGGCGGCCGAAGTCGGTGCTGATGCTGGATTCGCTGAAGCTCGAGTACGCCCCGGTCGACAAGGGCGCGATGCAATCGGTGGTGGCCCGTTTCAGACCAGGCTGGGAGTCAGTCAAATCCAGCCTGACTCCCAGCGATCTGGCCCGACGGTGAGCCAAGGAGCCGGACCGGACTCCTATGTCGACGGTGAGGAATCTGTCGATGGCGCCGCGGGCTGCGAGCGGTGGCGCTGGAAGCGCTCGCGTGCCTGTTCCTGCATCTGGGCCTGGAGCTGCGGCAGCTTGGCCTTCTGTTCCTTGTTGAGAACCCCGTAGACCTGCGTGCGCAACTGGCTCGCTTCCGTGACCATTCTCGAAGCCAGCTCGCCCGCAGCCTGGCTGACCTGGGCTACGACAGTGGCGTAGTTGGGGTCATCGGGCTGCACCGAGCGCAGCTTCTCGGCGTTCGTCCGCATGCTTTCATGCAGGCTCTGCATGCCGGGTTTTGCTGCGTCGAGCATGCCCTTGATCGACTGACGTTGCTCGGAGCTCAGGCCGAGCTGATCGCCCATGCGGCCCATGAGCCCCGGTCCGAACATGCCGAACAGCGGATCGCCGCCCGGGCCATGTCCATGCCAGCCGCCGCCCGCAGAATCGCCCGCCATCGCGACACCCATGCAGGCAAGGAACGCGGCCAACAGCCAACCAGTCCAAGAAACCATGCGCATTCTCACCACGGTCTTCTCCTTCCACGCACGCTCCACGACTGGAGCTTTCATGGCTGACAGCTTACGGATCTGCCCGTGTCGAGTGGGATTAGAAGCGGCAAAGTCCCTGCAAAGATCGGTCAAGCCCCGGAGCGGGCGATGACAAATACCCCCTCACCCCGCACCATCCGGGGCATGAACACGGCTGCTGCCACACGCGTGCTCCTGGTCGATGACGATCGCGAGCTCACCGCGATGCTCGCCGAATACCTGGGGCAGGAAGGCTTTGCGGTCGAGGCCGTGCACGACGGGTCGGGGATCCTCGAACGATTGGGGCAGGGCGGTATCGATCTCGTGGTCCTCGACATCATGCTGCCCGGTCGCAACGGTCTCGAGGTGTTGCAGGAGCTGCGTCGCCGCACCCAGACGCCACCCGTGCTCATGCTGACGGCGCGCGGCGACGACGTCGATCGGATCGTGGGGCTGGAGCTGGGCGCGGACGACTACCTGCCGAAGCCCTTCAATCCGCGCGAACTCGCCGCACGGCTGCGAGCCGTGCTGCGCCGGGCGCGCGAGCCGGTGCTGGCGCCCGGTGCCCCGCTCACGCTCGGGCCCATCACGATCGACCCGGCGCGACATCGCGCTGAAGTCCGCGGCAGCGCGATTACCCTGACCGGCGCGGAGCTGCGCGTGCTCGAGCAGCTCATCCGGCACGCCGGCAAGGTGATCTCGCGCGAGCAGCTCACCGAGAGCGCGCTCGGCCGCAAGCTCGAGCTTTACGATCGCAGCATCGACACGCACGTGAGCAACCTGCGTCGCAAACTCCAGCTGCAACCGGGGCGCGACCCCGACATCCGCGGTATTCGCGGCGCGGGCTACATGTTGACGGCGCCGGGCGAGGACCACGTGTGACGAGTCTCCTGGCGCGCATCTTCGCCTCCTTCTGGGTGGCGATGGTGCTCATCGTCGCCGGCGCCATCGGCGTCACGCTGTACATGCTCGCCGAGCAACCCGAAGGACCGTGGCGCGATCCGGCGGTGCTCGCCGAACAGGCAGCGGCCGCACTTCAGTCGGGGGGAGAGCGCGCGCTCAAGCACTGGCTGACCGGCCTCGAGCGTAGCCAGCTGGAATCGCGACTGATCATCGTCGGCCCGAGCGGGGCGGATCTTCTCGGTCGGCCGATCCCGCGATTCATGGCGAGACGCCTGGCGGGCAATCTGCCCGAGCCCGGGCATGACGCGCATCCGGCGCCGCCTGATCCCGGCCGCGGTGCGCGCTATCGTCCGCCGCAGCCATTGCCTCTCATCATCGCAGGCGATGGCACCGTATATCGCCTCGCGCTCATTCCGCGTCGTCCGGGTTTTTTCGGCACCCTGGAAGTGCCCCAGGTCCGCGGCGCCATCCTGCTGCTGGCCGTGCTGGTGACGGCGCTGCTCAGCTGGTGGGTGGCGCGTTCGGTGTCGCGCCCGGTGCGCGCGTTGACGTCGGCGACACGCGCTCTCGCCGGCGGTGACCTCGACATTCGCCTTCCCGCACAGGTCAGCAAGAGACGCGACGAGCTCGGTGTGCTGGCGCGGGACTTCGAGGACATGGCACGCCGCCTGCGCGAACTGGTGCGCGGGCGTGAGCGCCTGTTACGCGATGTTTCGCATGAGCTGCGCTCGCCCCTGGCGCGCATGCAGGTCGCGGTCGCGCTCGGTCGCCAGCCT
>DATBIF010000048.1:0-4957 GCA_036557045.1 Steroidobacteraceae bacterium | reverse complement strand
GGGATCGTCCAGGAGCGCGACGACCGGCGCGGTGGGAACGCCGTGGTCCCAGTGCGACAGCGCGTTCAATGCGTTGTGCCGCACGTCGGTGACCGGGTCTTTGAGCAGCGCGGCGATCGGGTTGATCGCCCTGGGATCTTCGAAGTTCGACAGTGCATCGACCGCTTCGGAGCGCACTTCGGCGTCGGAATCGGCAAGCACCGCAATCAACGGCATCACCGCGCGCGGGTCTCCGAGCCGCCCGAGTGAGCCGGCCGCCGCACGGCGCACGCCGGCGTTCTCGTCCTTGAGGCGCGCGATGAGAGCTACGACGACTCCGGTGTCCTGGGCCACGACATTCCCGGACCCCCTCGTCGCCTTGCTGTCCTCACCCCCTGACCCCCTCTCCTGTCGGAGAGGGGGGACTCTCGGAGAGTCCAGGGTCGTGTCGATGGACTCCGGCCCCGACGTTCCCCCTCTCCGCATCGCGGCCTCACCCCCTGACCCCCTCTCCGCGGTGCGGAGAGGGGGAACGTTGGACACTCGCGGAGCCGCGGCGACCGTCACGACCACGCCGAGTGTCGCGAGCGCCGCCCAGCCGATGCGCGACGCGGGGCGCTGCGACAGGCCGCCCTCGAGCAGTCGCGAAATCCGCGACACGAGCAGCGAGCGGCGTTCGGCCAAGCCGGCGACGGGCACGCCCAGCGGCGACGCCTGGATCCATTCGGCCACAGTCGCCAAACATTTCGCGAGCGAAACTGCCGATCCGGTCTTTCGCATGGCCCACTCGTCGCTGAGGTATTCGGCCGACGTCTCGAGCTCCTTGCGTGCGAGCTTGTTGAGCGGTTGGAAGAAGAAGACGCGCTCGATCAGGCTCGCCCCCGCGAGCCACAGCGAATCGCGCCGAGCGAGATGGGCCAGCTCGTGCGCGAGCATGCTGCGCTGCTGCTCCATGCCGAGCTCGGAGAGCGCGAGCTCGGGCACGCAGATCTCGGAGAGGCCGAGGGCGACGGGACTCGAGATCGTCCGCGCCATCGTGAGATGCACGCGGCGGCGAAATCCGGTCGTCTGGCGCAGCTCGGCAAGGGTGGCGACCAATGGTCCATCGCTCACGGCGCGGCGATCGGCGAGACGGCCGACCAAAATCAGGCGGCGCGCGATGTAGTAGAGCGACGACGCGAGGGCGATGAAAGCCCAGAGCAGCACGATCACCATGGGCAGCGAAGGTGCGCGCGATGGTGTGGGGTTTTCCGACCCCGGGCCTCGGGTTTCAGGGGTCCCTTCGGTTACAGGGGTCGCAGGACCTGAGTTAAGAGGCCCCGGGCTTCCGCCCGACGTCAGAGAACCTTGAGCAACAGGCAGCCGCACCGCCTGCGGCGTCGCAAGCTGGAGCCGCGACTGAATCGTGCCGGTGATGAGCGGCGCGAGCAGCGCGACCTTCCACAGGAGATCCGATGCAGCGGGCTCGAGGGGGGGGCGGCGGCGTCGAGTGACGAGCCAGGCGATGCCAAGGAGCGCTGTGCTGTGAATCAGGTACGTGAGCAGCCACGCAAGCAGGCTGGAGGGCAGGGTGGTCATTGGGACTCCGTTTCGACGCGCTCGATCATGTCGCGAATCTTGGCGATGTCGCCTGGGCTGATATCTTCGTCCGAGAGCAGGTGCTGCACGAGGGCGGTGACGTCGCCGTCGAAGAGGCGCTCGGTCAGCTCACCGACCATCGAGTGCTGGACTTCTTGCTCGGTGACGGCGGCCTTGTAGTGGTACTGGCGGGCTTGAGCTCGACGCGTGACCACGCCGCGCCGCTCGAGCCGCGAAAGCATGGTGGCGACGGTGGTCTGGGCCAGCCCGCGGTCTTTGTGCAGGGCTTCCCAGATGTCCTGGACCGTGGCTTCACCTTTGTCCCAGATGACGCGCAGGATGGCGAGTTGCAGCTCGGTAAGTTGATGGCGCTCCGACATTCTCGTCCCCGAGTGAGTGAGAGATCTACAGGCGTAGATTTACAGGTGTAGTATTCCGATGTCAAGGGCAGGAAACAACTGGCGAGCCCACTCTTCGGAGTGGGACCAACAACGAAGGCGTCTCAGAAGAAGGCTATCGGTTCTGAGGCAGCGCTCCTCGAGCCGTGAGAACCGTGCGCTTTCCCGTCCGCCGCTCCAAGTAGGCCCGGTACCCGCAGTCACACTGCGCGTACGTCCGCCCTTGCCGGTCGCACTGAAAGAACTGCTGCACGCCACACGCGGGACAGCGGGGCGCACCGCCGTCCTGTACGAGTGTCAGCTGTTCCTCTGCGGCTCTGCGGTTCACGGCGACCCTGCCCCGTCGGCCCTGATCGGCAGCCCGGGCCATGACATGTAGCCGGCCGGCGGCCCGTACACGATCGCCGGCGTGCAGGGACATAGCGTGGTGTGAGGCGCCGCGGGAACGACGCCCGAGGACGCCAAGCGATACGAGACCGTCGCGGGATCGCCGATTAACCCGCCGCAGACGTGGCAATGGATCTCGTGCATGTTCGCCTCGCTTGAAAAAGAGAAAGGGGCGGCATGCTGCCGCCCCTGGTGTAGCTCCTGCTTCGCTTCGCTTAACGTGCTACCGGCTGACTCTGATTCGGATTCCGCGCGGCGATCTTGTGGAACGTGGAGTTCGAGACTTCGTAGCTGTCGATCTCCGGCGTCCCCTCGACTACGCGCTCCAACGTCCGCAATACGGCCGGATACGTGTCGCGACCGTAGGCCTCGGCATTTTCCTTGCTCTCCCACAGGCTGATCGCGAGCGCTTCGGTGCTATCGGGTGCGAGGAAGGTGATCTCATCTTTGAACCCGGTCTGCTTGCGCAGCATCGGGAGCACGTCGTTTTCCAGGGTGCGGGTGAATTCGGCGGCCTTGTCGGCCTTGAGATGCAGCGTGACGTTGCGTGCGAACATTGGTAGCTCCTTACCTGCTACAGCGTGAACTTCGGTGCACTGACACCACGACTCACCAACCCTACCCGACTTTACTATGTTTGTCAAGTCGATCGGCGATTGTATGGGGTTACTTAACAAGATAGGTTAATATGGTGGGGTGGAATGAAGCCGAGTTCACGAAGACGTCGCGCTGGCGCGGCTACTTGTGTCTGAAGACGATCCTGCCGCGGGTCAAATCATACGGCGACAGCGCCAAGGTCACCCGATCGCCCGCCAGCACCCGAATGCGAAACTTGCGCATCTTGCCCGCGATCGTCGCCAGCACGGAATGGCCGTTTTCGAGCGTCACCCGAAACGTGGAATTGCGCAGCAGCTCCGACACCGTTCCCTGGATTTCCAGCGCCACTTCCTTCGTCACTGCGTAGGCTCCGCAGGACCGTCGCGCTTGCCGCTGCGGCGCTCCACCAACGCGCGATGCCCGCAGGCGCAGTGCTCGAGCATCCGGCCGAACCGGTCGGTGCGGAACTCGAGATACGCCTGGCACGCGGGACAGCGCGCCGGCCCGCGGTCCGCGACCAGCGGGCTGCGCGCGGCGGCGCGGTTCTGGCTGATGCTAATTGCGCGACGCAGAACGGATCTGATGTACACCTCGCAACTGGCGCTCGCGCTCCGCCTGGGGCGAAGGCCCATAGATGAGCGCGTGTTCGCACAGGCACAGGGCGCTGTGCGGTATTGCGACCGGCGTCACCACCGATGGCTCCCGATAGGTCGTGCCGCCGGGAGTGGCGATGAAGCCCCCGCAGCGATGGCAGTGCGTGTGCATGGCCCAAACTAGCGGACTTTACTATTTTTGTCAACTTGCAAGCACAACACTCACGGTTATTAACCGAGGTTAGTTAACAATGGACGTCGCCCTGGTGATCCGGCAACGCCTCGATGAGCTCCAGCTCGATCAGCGCGACTTGGCACGCGCGGCCAACGTGACGGAGTCGTACGTCTCGCAGATCCTCACGCGCAAGAAAGCGCCGCCCGCGCCCGAGCGCACCGACATCTACGACCGGATGGACCGCTTCCTCAAGCTGCCTCAAGGCGAGCTAGCCCGCGTCGCCGAGGCGCATCTCAAGGAAGAGCGCATGCGCCGGCTCGGCGAAGTCGCGCCGCTGTTTCCCGCGCTGCGCGCGCTGCTGCTGCGCAAATGCGCGCCCGCCGAGCGCGAAGCGGTGCGCGCCGTCATCGAGCGGCAATCGTTCGGCGAGCTGGAGCGGCTGGTCGCCCAGACCCTGCTGCAGGTCGCGCACCTCGGCGGCGACATCATGCACGTCACGCCCAAACAGCAGAGCCGGCTCGACAGCGCGATCGCGTCGTGGGACTGGGATGCGACGACCTTCGCGCTCACGATTCGGACCACGGCCGGAGAGCAGAAGCGCTTTGAGTACAGCGAGCGCGACGTGAGCGACGATCACGATAAAGGACTGCTCGAGTTCCTGCGCGACCCGCTCCTGAGCGGCACGGCGACACCCGCGGAGATCGCGTTTCTCAAGTCGCTGCGATTCAAGGATCACCGGCCGACGGCGCTGTACTACTACCGCGAGCTGCAGAACCTCAGGGATCCGCTGCATTTTCGGCAGACATCCTGAAGTACGAAAGCCGCGCGTACAATCGCGGCGGCTGACGTGCAGGCGCTGCTTTACTCCACAAGACGGCGCCGAAATCGCTCCATCGCCTTCTCGAGTGCATCGAGCTCTCGAGCGGCCTCTTCCAGTTCGGTGCCTGGCGCCGCACCTGCGTCGATCCAGCGGCGGGCCAGCTTGGAGAGACGGGCAGCGTGGGGCACGAGCTCGTGAGCCTCGTATGACCCGGCCGTGCCCTGCAGCGCATGAGCCGGCAGATGGAAGGCCTTCAGGCCATCCGGCGTTACACCCTGCCTGAGCCGGTTCAAGGCCGTGCGCATGAGGTCCAACCGTGCCGGGAGGGTGTCGGCAAACTCACGCCGCAGCAACAGTATGGCGCGCTGCTGGTCGCTGCCGCTCACCCGCTGTCTTTCGCGCTGTGCCGCCGACTATTACGCTGTGGGGC